>CAZQYK010000543.1:0-6525 GCA_964597285.1 uncultured Spirochaetales bacterium | reverse complement strand
CCGCGCCGGCGCGCTGGCGGCGCGGCACCGCGTGCACGAGGTAGGCGTGGTTCAGCGCGTCGGCGAGCGCCGGCAGCGCGTCGGCGAGCTCGCCGAGCAGCCCGTCGAGGCGCGCGCGGCGCCGCGGGCCGTCGGCCTCGGCGTCGGCGAACGCGACGATCCCGTCGAGCGGCTCGGCGCGTAGCCGCTCGCGCAGCGTCGCGAGCTCGCGCGTGGGCGCGTGCGAGAGGCCGTGGAAGCGGCTCTCGAGGCGCTCGAGCTGATACGCCAGCGAGCGCGGGTTGGCCTCGTCGAGCAGCAGCAGGTCGAGCACGAGCGCGGCCTCGAGCGAGGTCTGGTAGCGCGAGCGGTAGGTCATCGCGCTGTCGGCCACCTCGAGCACGTTGCCGAGCCGGCGCAGCTCGCTCTCGCTCTCGTCGACGAGGCCGTGGCGCAGCAGCTCGACGACCTGGAGCGCGCGCTCGAGCCGGCGCCCGATGTCGAGGAACTGCCAGCCGAGCCCGCGCGTCATGCTCTCCATCGCGATGCCGGTGAAGGCCGCGATGCGCGCGACCGCGCCGTCGAGCAGGTCGATCGCCGCGCTGACGCGCAGCGCCGGGTGGCCGACCGGCGCGAAGAACTCCTGCTCGAGGCTCGCGAGCGTGCGCCACGCGTCGGGCGAGATGCGGTCGCGCAGCAGCCACGCGATGCGGTGCAGCGCCTCGACCGCGCCGCGCGGGCTCTCGCCGCGGGCCGCGTCGAAGAGCGCCGCGAGCACGCGCGCCTCGAGCCCGACGTCGCCGTCCGCGTCGGCCGGCAGCCCGCCGGCGAGCGCGCGCTCGAGCAGCCGCACCGCGTCGGGCGGCGGCGCGTCGGCCGCGCGGATCGGCTCCTCGGCGAGCCGGCGCAGCGCGCAGCGGAACAGCCGCACGCCCGTGTCGGCGCGCTCGCTCGTGCGGCCGAGCCAGAACAGGTTGTCGGCGACGCGGCTCGTCAGCGCGAAGCTGCCGCGGGAGACGTCGGAGGGCCGCGTCACGCGGTCGAGCAGGCTCGCGTACGGCACCGGCCCGTCGGCGAGCACCCAGGTGTCCTTGCTCCCGCCGCCGCGCTGGCTCGACACGACGAGACTGTCGGCCGACGCCGACACGCGCGTCAGGCCGCCCGGCATCACGACGTAGCCGTCGCCGCTGCGCACCGCGTAGACGCGCAGCACCAGGTGGCGCGGCATCGCGCGCTCGGTGTCGCCGGTCGGCACCGTCGACAGCGCGACGCGCTCCTGCGCGAGGAAGGCGTGCGGCGTCGCGCGGATCCGCGCCACGAGATCGTCGCGCTCGGCGCCGGCGAGCTCGGCGCCGAAGATCGCCTCTCCCCCCGAGCCCGGGAAGGTCGGTTTCACGACGAGCCCGTCGAGGTTCGCGATCACGTACTCGCGCTCGGCCGGCTGTCCGCACCACCAGGTCGCCACCGACGGCATCCGCAGCTCCTCGCCGAGCAGCCTGCGACAAAGTCCGGGCAGGAAGGCCATCGTCGCCGGCGTCTCGACCAGGCCGCTGCCGAGTGCGTTCGCGACCGCGACGTTGCCGGCGCGCACCGCCTGCACGAGGCCCGGCGTGCCCAGCGCCGACTCGCCCATCAGCTCGAGCGGATCGCAGAAGACGTCGTCCTGGCGGCGCAGGATCACGTGCACCGGCAGCAGGCCCGAGAGCGTCTTCAGGTACACGCGCGCGTCGCGCACCGTCAGGTCGCTGCCCTCGACGAGCGGCAGGCCCAGGTAGCGCGCGAGGTAGGCGTGCTCGAAGTAGGTCTCGTTGTACGGGCCGGGCGTCAGCAGCACCGCGCGCGGGCTGCCGGTGGTCGGCGCGAGCTGCATCAACGTGTCGCGGTAGGCCTGGAAGTAGCCGGCGAGACGCCGCACGTGGAGGTCGCGGAAGCCCTCGGGCAGGATCCGCGACATCACGATGCGGTTCTCGAGTGCGTAGCCGGCGCCCGACGGCGCCTGCGTGCGGTCGCCGATCACCCACCACTGCCCGTTCGGCGAGCGCGCGAGGTCGGCCGCGAAGACGTGCAGCCGGCAGCCGCCCGGCACCGCGACGCCGTGCAGCGGGCGCAGGAAGCCGGGGTTCCCGAGCACGATCTCGGGCGGGAGCCCGCCCTCGCGCAGCAGGCGCCGCTCGCCGTAGAGGTCGTCGAGCATCCGGTCGAGCAGCAGCGCGCGCTGCGCGATCGCCGCCTCGACCGCCGCCCACTCGTCCTGCGACACGAGCAGCGGGATCGCGTCGAGCTGCCACGGGCGGTCGATGCCGCGCGGGTCGCCGTAGACGTTGTAGGTGACGCCGTTCTCCTGGATCAGCCGCTGCCCCTCGCGCCAGCGGCGCGCGAGCTCTTCGAGGCCGAGCTCCTGGAGCGTCGCGACGAGGCCGCGCCAGTGCGGACGCAGCTCGCCCGACGGCAGCGCCATCTCGTCGAAGTGCCCCGCCACCGCGCTGTAGTCGAGCCGCTCCGGCGCGACGCTCAAGGCGCCTCCCAGCGCTGCGGCGCGACGCTCAAGGCGCCTCCCACAGCAGGTCGAGCGTCAGCGGGAGACGGGGATTGCGCTCGGGCGGCGGCGCCGCGATCTCGCCCGGCGTGTGACCGATGGGCTCGAAGCGCGCGCGGCGCCGCGCCTCGGCCTCGTAGGCGTTGACGGGGAAGGTGTCGTAGCTGCGCCCGCCGGGGTGCGCGACGTGATAGGTGCATCCGCCGAGCGAGCGGCCCGCGGCCACGTCGATCAGGTCGAAGACGAGCGGCGCGTGCACCGGGATCGTCGGGTGCAGGCACTCCGGCGGCTGCCACGCTCGGTAGCGCACGCCGGCGACGAGCTCGCCGTCCGTGCCGGTCGGGTGCAGCGGCAGCCGCCGCCCGTTGCACGCGAGCGCGAAGCGCTCGGAGTCGAGGCCGCGCGCGAGCACCTGGAGGCGTTCGACCGACGAGTCCACGTAGCGGACGGTACCACCGGCGCCGGGCTCCTCGCCCAGCACGTGCCACGGCTCGATCGCGAAGCGCAGCTCGAGCTCGACGCCGCGCTTCGCCACCGCACCGATCTTCGGGAAGCGGAACTCGAAATGCGCGTCGAACCACGCGCGCTCGAAGGGGTAGCCGGCGCGGCGCAGCTCCTCGAGCACGCTCTGGAAGTCGGCGTCGACGAAGTGCGGCAGCAGGAAGCGGTCGTGCAGCCGCGTGCCCCAGCGCACCGGGCGCTCGCGGTACGGCTCGCGCCAGAAGCGCGCGACGAGCGCGCGCACGAGCAGCTGCTGCGCGAGGCTCATGCGCGCGTGCGGCGGCATCTCGAACGCGCGCAGCTCGACGAGCCCGAGCCGTCCGGTCGCGCTCTCCGGCGCGTAGAGCTTGTCGATGCAGAACTCCGCGCGGTGCGTGTTGCCGGTGACGTCGACGAGCAGGTTGCGGAAGACGCGGTCTACGAGCCACGGCGGCGGCGGCGGCGCGCCGTCGGGCTCGGGCACCTGGCGGAAAGCGATCTCGAGCTCGTAGACGCTGCCGTCGCGAGCCTCGTCGACGCGCGGCGCCTGGCAGGTGGGACCGACGAACAGGCCCGAGAAGAGGTACGAGAGCGACGGGTGGTTCAGCCAGTAGCCGACCAGGCTGCGCAAGAGATCCGGGCGGCGCAGGAAGGGGCTGTCGGCCGGCGTCGGGCCCCCGAGCACCACGTGGTTTCCGCCGCCCGTTCCCGAGTGTCTCCCGTCGACCATGAACTTCTCGGTGCCCAGGCGCAGCTGGCGGGCGTCCTCGTAGAGGTCGGTGGTCTCGGTGGCGAGCTCCCGCCAGCTCGCGACCGGGCGCACGTTCACCTCGAGCACGCCGGGGTCGGGCGTGACGCTCATCTTCTGGATGCGCGGGTCGAAGGGCATCGGGTAGCCCTCGATCACGACCGAGCGATGCTGCGCGCGCGCCGTGTCCTCGACGATCGCGATCAGCTCCAGGTAGTCGTCCGCGCTGGGCAGCGGCGGCATGAAGACGTGGAGCCGTCCCTCGCGCTCCTCGACGCAGAGCGCGCTGCGCACGACCCAGTCGGCCGACTCGCCCGGCTCGGGCGCGCGGTCGGGGCCCGGGAGCCTCTGCTCGTGGATGCGCTCGCCGCGCACGTCGCCGCCCGGGACGACCACCTGCTGCGGCGAGCGACGGCGGCTCCACGCGTCGGGGTCCGCCGGCAGCGGCCCGCGCTGCGCGAAGGGATCCGGCGTCCAGGTCTCGCGGCGCCGCTCGGGGCGCTGCCAGGGAAGGCTCGCGAGCGGCAGCCGCAGGCCGATCGGCGAGTCGCCCGGGATCAGCGTGAGATGGCGTGCGCGCAGCATCCACAGACCGCTCTGCCAGGCCGGGCCGCGCCGCGATTCGACGCGCTCGAGCGGCAGCACCGCGCCGAGCGGCGTCGTGAGGCCCCGCTCGAACAGGCGCCGCAGCCGCACGCGCGACTCGGCGTCGTCGAGGCGGTTGTCGGTCGGGTCCAGGTTCACCGGCAGCCGACCCTCGGCGCGCAGGCTCTCCCAGGGGTCGTCGAAGGCCATCACGACGTAGTCCGGATCGACCTCGAGGCGCAGCGCCAGCTCCCGCGCGAAGCGCTCGGCATCGGCAGGCGTGCACTCGCCGCGCTCCGTGCCGTCGGACTGGAGCTTCGGATCCCGCCAGATCGGAACGCCGTCGCTGCGCCACCAGCAGGTCAGCGACCAGCGCGGCAGGGGCTCGCCCGGATACCACTTGCCCTGGCCGTAGTGGAGCAGCCCGCCTCGAGCGAGCCGCCCCGCCATCCGCAGCAGCAGCGCCTCGCCGAGCACGCGCTTGGTCGGCCCGAGCGCCGCGTGGGTCCACTCGGCGCCGTCGGGGTCCTCGGTCGACACGAAGGTCGGCTCGCCGCCCATCGTCAGGCGCACGTCGTCGCGGGCGAGGTCGGCGTCGACGCGCTCGCCGAGCGCATCGATGCGCCGCCACGTCGCGTCGTCGTAGGGCTTCGTGACGCGCGGGTCCTCGCGCACGCGCTCGATCCGCATCGAGAACTCGAACTCGACCTCGCAATCCTCGACGCCGCCGGTGAGCGGCGCCGCCGACGCCGGGTCGGGCGCTGCGGCGAGCGGGACGTGGCCCTCGGCGGCGAACATGCCCGAGGTCGGGTCGAGCCCGACCCAGCCGGCGCCGGGCAGGTAGACCTCGGCCCACGCGTGCAGGTCGGTGAAGTCGCGCTCGGCGCCCTGCGCGCCCTCGAGCGGACGCACGTCGGGCTCGAGCTGGATCAGGTAGCCGGACACGAAGCGCGCCGCGAAGCCGCGGAGGCGCAGCAGCTGCACCAGCAGCCACGCCGTGTCGCGGCACGAGCCGGAGGCGCGCTCGAGCGTCTCCTCGCAGGTCTGGACGCCGGGCTCCATCCGGATCAGGTACCGGATCTCGGAGGCGAGCTCGCGGTTCAGGTCGACGAGGAAGTCGACGGTGCGGCGCGGCCGCACGTCGATCGCCGCGAGCCGCGCAGCGAGGCGCGGGCCGGGCGCCTGCGCCTCGAGATAGGGCCCGAGCTCGCGCGCGAGCCACGGCGCGTACGCGAACGGCAGCTCCTCGATCTCGGGTTCGAGGAAGAAGTCGAAGGGGTTCACGACCGAGAGCTCGGCGATGAGGTCGACCTCGAGACGCAGGTGGTCGACCTTCTCCGGGAAGGTCAGCCGCGCGAGCCAGTTCGACTGGGGGTCCTGCTGCCAGTTCAGGAAGTGCGGCTCGGGCTCGACGCGCAGCGCGTAGCTCACGACCGGCGTGCGGCTGTGCGGCGCCGGCCGCAGCCGCACCACCTGCGGCGTCAGCGCGACGAGGCGGTCGTAGCGGTAGCCGGTGACGTGGTTGAGCTTGACGTGGATCGACATGGCATTCGGGCCGGAACCGGCGCAGCGGCGGCAGCTCGATCACCTCTCGACGGTACTCGAGCGCACGACGCCGCCCGCTCGGGGCGCGGGTCGGGTTAGTGTAATGGATCGAATGGCGCGATCGCGATCGGCGACCGCGCGGCGCCCGCTCTTCGCGGCGCGCGTGCTGCGCGTGATGCCGGCCGCGGCACAGCAGCAGACGGCCTGAGTCCGGATCGGAACCGCGAGAGCGCTCGCGAAGCTGGTCCAATTCGAGCCCCTCGTGCGTCCTCTCTTTACGAACGTGTTCCGAGCGGCGCGAGCGGCTCGGGCCGCCGTAGGGAGGACGATCGACCATGCGTCTGCTCAGGACGATTCTGCACCGTCTGGCCACTCCGACCCTGGTCCTGATCTGTCTCGCGTCGTCACCCGCGCGGGCCGATCTCGACCTGCCCGACGGGTCTCTCCTCGTGTTCTCGAACGGTCTGATCCGCGTCGATCCGGACTCCGGCGAGGCGGTGCAGGTGACCCCGCTGCGCCCCGTGAGGATGGACACCATCGGCGGCGTCGCTTACGCGATCGACAAGCAGACGCGATCGGTGTTCCGGATCGACCTGTCGACGGGAACGCTGTCGACCGTGGCATCCGCCGGGTTCCTGATGGCTGCGCAGGC
>CAZQYK010000542.1:0-4173 GCA_964597285.1 uncultured Spirochaetales bacterium | reverse complement strand
CGACCCGCACGGCCGCGCACCGGCCGCGGACGGCACAGCGGCGCCGCTCGCGCGGCTGCGTCTCAACGACGCGTGCCTCGCGCTCTCCGGCACCTATCACGGCGAAACCCCCCGGCTCGAGGCCGCCCTCGACGCGCTCGGCGGCGACCTGCGCGCGTTCGTCGCGCGCGCCGCCGACGCCGCGGACTCGGACGCCCCGCGCGCGCGTCTGCTCGGTCCGGCGGCCGCGTCCGCGGCGCCCTGACCCGCGCGCGGGCCGCTCCAGCCGGCGCGCAGACCGGCCGAAGAGGCTCCCCGTGGACGCTCCGATGCGGCAGGGAAGCGAGCCGGCCCGCGCGCTCTCGCTCGAGCAGGCCAGCGAGCTGGCCCAGCGGCTGTGCGAGCGGGTCGGGACGGCGCTGCGCGGCAAGCCCCAGGTCGTGCGCCGGGCGGTCGAGACGCTGCTCGCCGGCGGCCACCTGCTGCTCGAGGACGTCCCGGGGGTCGGCAAGACCACCCTCGCCCACGCTCTCGCGCGCTCGATCGACGCGTCGTTCCGCCGGGTGCAGTTCACGAGCGACCTGCTGCCGGCCGACCTGCTCGGCAGCGCGCTGCCCGAGATCCGCGAAGGGCTGCCGACCGGGCGGCTGCGCTTCCAGCCGGGCCCGGTGTTCGCGCACGTCGTGCTCGCCGACGAGATCAACCGCGCGAGCCCGAAGGTGCAGTCGGCGCTGCTCGAGGCGATGGCCGAGCACGCGGTGACGATCGACGGCACGACCCACCCGCTGCCGGCCCCGTTCTTCGTCGTCGCGACCCAGAACCCGCTCGATCACCACGGGACGCACCCGCTGCCGGAGTCGCAGCTCGACCGCTTCTCGGTGCGGATCGGCATCGGCTACCCCGACCCGGCCGACGAGGCGGCGGTGCTGCGCGAGGATCCCGCCGCGAGCGCGCTGCCGAGCCTCGAGCCGGTGCTGCACCACGATGAGGTGCTCGCGCTCCAGCGCGTTGCCGGCGGCATCAAGTTCCACGACGCCCTCGTCGCCTACGTGCTCGAGATCGTCGGCCAGACCCGCGAGCACGAGGCGGTCGCGATCGGCGTGTCGCCGCGCGGCGCGATCGCGCTGCGCCGAGCCGCGCAGGCCCGCGCGCTCCTCGACGGTCGCGACTACTGCATCCCCGAAGACGTGCGCGAGCTCGCGGTCGACGTCCTCTCGCACCGCCTGGCGCTCGACGCGCGCGTGGGTCACCGCGGCGGCGCGGAGGAGACGGCGTGCATCGTGCGCGAGATCCTGGACCGGACGGCCGTTCCGCTCTGAGTGCAAGCGGCCGAAGGCCGCGCGCAGCGAGGCGGAGCCGAGCGGAGTCGAACAGTGGCTTCCGCGCCCGCTGAGGCTCGAGATGGCGTGCCGCCGCGGCGCGGCGCGCCGCGCGCCGTCTTCGCGCCGCTGTCGCGTGTCCGCCGCTGGCTGCGCCCCCCGCGCCGGCTGCGGCCGACGCGCGCCGGCTGGGTGTTCTTCGGCCTCGTGTTCGGCGTCGGCTTCGCGGCGCTGAACACCGGCAACAACCTGCTCTACCTCGTGCTCTCGCTGATGCTCGCGTTCCTCGTGCTCTCGGGCGTGCTCTCGGAGTCGGCGCTGCGCGGGGTCGCCGTGCGGCGGCGCGCGCCGCGCGAGCTCGAGGCCGGGCGCGACGCGTGGGTCGCGGTCGAGATCCACAACGAGCAGCGGCGCATCGCGGCCTACGCGCTGGTCGTCGAGGACCGCGTGCGCGGCGCCGACGGCGCCGAGCGGCCCTCCGGGCGCTGCTTCGCGCTGCGGGTCGAGCCGGGTGGCCGCGAGACGCGCAGCTACCGGCTGCGCCCGGAGCGCCGCGGCGAGCTCGAGTTCCTCGGCTTCGTCGTGTTCACGCGCTTCCCCTTCGGGCTCTTCTCGAAATCGCTGACGATCCCGGCGACCGCGCGCGCGCTCGTCTACCCGGCGCTCGACCCGGTCGCGCTGCCGCCGGACTTCGGTGGTCGCCGCGAAGCCGGCGAGCGCGTCCACGGGCCGCACGGGCGCGGCTCGGAGGTCGGCGGGATCCGCGAGTACGCCCACGGCGACCCGCCGCGCCGCATCGACTGGCGCGCGTCGCTGCGCACCCGCTCGCTGTGGGTGCGCGAGGTCGACAGCGAGCACCAGGCCGAGGTCGAGGTGCGCCTGCGCACCGGCGCGCGCGAGCCCGGCGACGCCTTCGAGCGCGACGTCCGCGGCTCGGCGTCGGAGGTCGCGGCGTTCCTCGAGCGGGGTCTGCGCGTCGGGCTCCGCACCGACCACGAGGCCCTCGAGGCCGGCGCGGGCGCCGAGCAGCGCGCGCGGCTGCTCGGCTTCCTCGCGCGCGTCCAGCCGGGCCGCGCGGAGTCGCTGCGATGAGCCGGCGCGACTTCCGCGTCGCCGTGCCCGAGCCGCGCCCGCCGGCGGCGTGGGCGATGGTCACCGTCGCGAGCGCGACGCTGTGGATCACGCAGCAGCTCGACCTCTGGGCGCTCGCCGCGCAGGGGGTCGCGATCGCGCTGTCGCTGGTGCGGCGCACGCGGCCCTTCGCGTGGCAGACCAACCCGTGGGCGCTCAACGCCGGGATGCTCGCGATCACCGTCGGCACCGTCGCCGTCGCGCTGCGCGGCGAGCCGTCGACGATCGCGCTCGCGCACTTCGCCGCGACGACCCAGGGCCTGCAGCTGATCGACGCGCGCCCGCGGCGCACGGAGTTCCTGCTCGTCGCGCTCGCGCTCTTCCAGGTCGTGCTCGCCGCGAACCTGACCGACAGCGTCTTCTTCACGCCGCTGCTCGTCGCCTTCGTGTTCGCGACGGTCTGGACGCTGCTCGTCCACACGCTGCGCAGCGAGGCGCTCGAGGCCGGCCAGCGCCACGAGCTCCCGCGCGCGCTGACGCCGGGCCTGCTGCGGGCCGCGCTCGTCGCGTCGCTGCTCTCGGTCGTGCTCGCGCTGGTGCTCTTCGTCGCGCTGCCGCGACTGCGCTCGAGCGTCGTGCGCGGCCCGGCGGTCGGCGCGTCGATCGCGACCGCGGGATTCTCGGACCGCGTCGAGTTCGGCGAGCTCGGGCGCCTCCGCGGCGACGCGCGCGTCGTGATGCGCGTCGAGACGCTCGACGGCGACCCGCCCGACCCCGAGGACGCGTACTGGCGCGGCCTGGCGTTCGACAGCTTCGACGGCCGCGCGTGGTCGATCACGCCGCCCGACCGGCTGCCGGTGCCGGGCAGCGCCGAGGGCGGCGTCACGCTCGGCCACGAGCCCGAGCGCTGGGACCTCGTGCAGCGCATCGTCCGCGAGCCGGTCGAGGCCGGCGTGCTGTTCCGCGTCGGCGACCCGCGCGCGCTGCAGGGAACGGTCCGCCGCCTCGAGCGCGACGTCTCGGGCGGCCTGTACGCCCTCGGCCAGGGCGACGAGCGGGTGCGCTACACGGTCCGGACGCTCGCCGCCCGGCCCGACGACCGCGCGCTGCACCGCGATCGCGCGCTGCCGCCGCCGCGCCGCGGCGACGTGCTGCTCGCGCTCCCGTCGCTCTCGGCCGAGGTCGGCCGCCTCGCCGCCCGGATCGTCGCCGACGCGCCGGACGACGCGTCGCGCGCGCGCGCGATCGAGCGCCACCTGATCGCGAACGGACGCTACACGGACACACCGCCCTCGCCCGCGGCGGGCGGTGGCGACGGCCCGTCGCCGGTCGAGCGCTTCCTGCTCGGCGAGCTCGCCGGCCACTGCGAGTACTTCGCGTCGGCGATGGTGCTGCTCGCGCGCGAGGTCGGGCTGCCGGCGCGTCTGGTCAACGGCTTCGCCGGCGGGCGTACCAACCGCATCGGCGGCTTCGTCGAGCTGACGCACGGCGACGCGCACGCGTGGGTCGAGATCCACTACGAGCACGCCGGCTGGGTTCGCTACGACCCGACGCCGCCGGATCTGCGCACGCGCGCCGAGCCGGCGCTCTCGCTCGGCGAGCGGATGCGCGAGCTCGCGAGCGCGGTCGAGCTGTGGTGGTTCCAACACGTGGTCGGCTTCGACCGCTCCGACCAGATCGACGCGCTCAAGCGCGCCTGGCTCGCGTGGCGCGGGCGCGGAGCCGACGGCCGGACGCGCGAGCTCGGCGCCTCGAGCGCATGGCGCGACGCGCTCGAGCGCCGCGAGCTCGTGATCGGCGCGTT
>CAZQYK010000541.1:0-3214 GCA_964597285.1 uncultured Spirochaetales bacterium | reverse complement strand
GGCGGCTACCGCGGCGCGCTGCGCGCGCCGGCCGTCGAGCGCGCCGCGGCGCGCGGCGTCGCGTTAGCGAACGCGCACTGCTCGGCGCCCGCGGGCAAGCCGTCGCGCGCGAGCGCGCTGACGGGGCTCGCGCCGCAGACGGTGGGCCTCGTCGGCACCGAGCGCGCGCAGCTGCGGGACGCGGCGCCCGGAGCGGTGACGCTGCCGCAGCGCTTCCGCGCGGCCGGCTGGCGCGCGATCGGCCTCGGCAAGGTCTTCCACCGCGCCGATCCGGCTTCGTGGGACGAGGAGCGCTTCGGGTGGAACGAGCCGGTGCCGGCCGGCCGGCCGCGCAACGGCCTGATGCCGCCCGAGGCCTTCCTCGCGCAGGGGCCGGAGGGCCGCTTCTTCGACTGGGGCCCGGTCGAGCTCGGCGACGAGGCGTTCGGCGACGCGCAGCTCGTCGCGGCCGCGCGCGAGATCCTGGCGCACCCGCCGCGCGAGCCGCTCTTCCTCGGCGTCGGATTCCGCAAGCCGCACCTGCCGTGGTACGCGCCGCGCGCCGACTTCGAGCGCGTGCCGCTCGACGAGGTCGTGCTGCCGCCGGTGCGCGACGGCGACCTCGACGACGTGCCGCCGAGCGCGCTCGGCGCGAGCGCCGGCCACGCGGCCGACGCGGTGCTGCGCGACCCGGCGGTGTGGCGCCGCGCGGTGCAGGCCTATCTCGCCTGCGTCGTGTTCGCCGACCGCCAGCTCGGCGCGCTGCTCGACGCGCTCGACGCGAGCCCGCTCGCCGACGACACCCTCGTCGCGCTGTGGAGCGACCACGGCTACCAGCTCGGCGAGAAGCGCGTGTGGCGCAAGTTCACGCTCTGGGAGGACGCGACGCGCGTGCCGCTCGTGATCGCGCCGCCCGGCGCGGCCGCGGCGGGGCGGCGCTGCGACGAGGCGGTGAGCCTGCTCGACCTCGCGCCGACGCTGCTCGAGCTGTGCGGCATCGCGCCGGCCGCCGAGCTCGAGGGCGAAAGCCTCGCGCCGTGGCTGCGCGAGCCCGACGCGCCGCGCGAGCGGCCGGCGTTCACGACCTGGGAGCGCCACCACTCGCTGCGCACGCGCCGCTGGCGCTACACGCGCTACGCCGACGGCGCCGAGGAGCTCTACGACCACGCGGCCGACCCGCACGAGTGGGTCAACCTCGCCGACGACCCGGTCCACGCCGAGACCCGGCGCGAGCTAGAGCGTCGGCTCGACGCGCGTTACCGCACGTAGCCGAGGGCCTCGAGAGCACGCTGCGTATCGGCGTCCAGGTGCTCGCGCATCGGCCGCCGCGCGGCCTCCGCGGCGAACGAGCGGAAGCGCTCTCGGAGTCGGGAACCGCGCGCGCCCGGATCCCGGCCCTCTGCCTCGGTCACCGCGTGCGCATCGCCTATGTAGAGCCGCCCGTCCTCGACGCAGTAGAAGTTCGGCGCGTCGACGATCACCGCCTCGCCTCCGATCCGCACGTCGCGGTAGGGCTTCGCGAAGGTGCGACGCATGCCGCAGACCGGCTCCCCGTCGTGTGAGCGGGCGCCTCGGAGGTCGCGTCCAAAGCTGCCGGGTGGGATCGGAAGGCCCGCGAGCGCCAGCAGCGTGGCCGCGACATCGACGGAGCCGGTCGGGTCCTGGCGCGTTCCCGGCTCGAGCTGCGGCGAGATCAGAACGAGCGGAACGCGGATCTGCGACGGGATCAGGCGCTTTCCGTGCCCGATCGAACCACCTTCGCCGAAGCTCTCGCCGTGATCCGCCGTGACGACGATGTGGGTCTCGAAGCGTCCCGCATCGCGGTCGAGGCGTTCGAGGATCTTCTCGATCGCTTCGTCCATGTAGCGGACGTCGACGTCGTAGAGCTGCCGTGCGCGTCGGAGCAGGCCGGGCACTTCGGCCGGCGCACTCTCGACCGCTCGGCGCAGGCGTTCCATCGGCAGCGCTTCTCCCGCGCCCCGCGAGTCCCCATACGGGGGATGGGGGTCGTAGAAGTGGAACCAGAAGAACTGGTCGCGCTGAGGTGCAGCGTCGATCAGCGCGATCGCGGAGTCCGCGACGGCCGTCGCCAGGTCGTAGAAACCGTCGAGGACCTCCTGCCCGGACCAGCGCCGCGCGCGGTCGGCTTCGCCGAAGTCGTCGTCGTAGACGTCGAAGCCCTGGGAGAAGCCGAAGCGCGAGTGGAGCGGAAACGAGGCGACGACGGCGGCGGTGTGGAACCCCGCATCGCGCAGCAGCTCCGCGACCGTCACCAGCTCGGCATCCATCACGCCCCCGTTGCGCAGGACCCCGTGCTGCCAGGGGTGAAGGCCGGTGAAGAGGCTCGCGTGGGTCGGCTGCGTGCTGGAGGTCGCCGAGTAGGAGTGCTCGAAGACGGTGCTGCCGAAGGCGCGGCGCGCCAGGTTCGGCATCGTTTCGTGGTCGAAGCGGTCCCAACGCAACGTGTCGAGCGTGATGAGCACGACCCGCTCGCGGGGCTCCGCCCGGTCGCAGGACGACAGGAGACCGACCGCTGCGAGCGAGGCGAGCGACGCGAGTCTGCGCCGTCGAGGGAGCACGAGGAGATTCTTACCCAGCGGCAGTCGCACTGCATTCCCTGGCCGCGCGGTCTCACCTCGGGCTACAGCCGCCCCGCGGCCTTGACGTCGAGGTAGCGGTTCACGAGCGCGATCGGCAGCTCGTCCGGCTCGCTGTCGAGCAGCAGCGCGCCGGCGCGCGCGAGCGGGCGCAGCGCCTCGCGGCGTCGCTCGAGGTAATGGCGCACGCTGGCGACGCGCAGCGCGTCTTCGAGGCTGCGCACGTCCGCGCGCAGCGCATCGTCGAGCGCGCTCTCGCGCAGGCTCGCGAGCAGCACCAGGTGGTGGCGCGACAGCAGGCGCAGGCTCGCCACGAGCTCGTCGGCGTCCTCGTCGCGCAGGTTCGACACGAGCACGACGAGGCCGCGCTTGCGCACGCGCAGCACCAGGTCGCGCGCCGCGGCGGCGTAGTCGGCCGAGCGCGGGCCGGTCTCGAGGTCGTGCAGCGCGTTCAGCAGCGCGTTCGCCTGGCCCAGGCCCTTGCGCGGCGCGAGCCAGCGCCGCTCGCCGCTGAAGGTCAGCAGGCCCACCGCGTCGCCCTGTCGGAGTGCTACGTGCGCGGCGAGCAGCACCGGGTCGAGCGCCGCGTCGAAGTGCGTGCGCTCGCCGTCGCGCGCGTGCAGGCGCCGGCCGCAGTC
>CAZQYK010000540.1:0-3144 GCA_964597285.1 uncultured Spirochaetales bacterium | reverse complement strand
GGGCTGCTGCCGCCGACGATCAACCTCGACGACCCCGACCCCGAGTGCGAGCTCGACCACGTGGTCGGCGAGGCGCGGCGCGCGGGGGTCGGCTACGCGCTCTCGAACTCGTTCGGCTTCGGCGGGACGAACGCCGCGCTGGTGTTCGGGCGGGAATAGGGCTCCGGAGCGGGCCCGCCACGCGTGCGTCCGCGCCGGGCTGTGGCACACTGCCGGCTCCCTGCGACGTCCTCCGTCGACCCCCCACCGACGAGAACCCGTCCGCGTCCCGCTCCGAGGGACGCGCGCAGCTCGACGAGGAGACCCCCATGGGCGATGCGATCGTCATCGCGAGCGACCACCGCGGCACGAAGCTCAAGGCGGCGCTGCGCGAGCGCCTCGAGCGCCAGGGCCACCCGGTCGTCGACGTCGGCGCGCAGGGCGACGAGCCGGTCGACTATCCCGACTACGCCGCCGCCGCGGCGCGCGCGGTGTCGCGCGGCGAGGTCGCGCGCGGGATCGTGATCTGCGGCAGCGGACTCGGCGTGAGCTACACCGCGAACCGCTTCCCCGGCGTGCGCGCCGCGTGGGTGCAGGACGTCGAGGCCGCCCGGATGTCGCGCGAGCACAACGACGCGAACATGCTCGCGCTGCCGGCCGACCGGCTCGACGCCGAGGGCGCCTGGCCGCTCGTCGAGGCCTGGCTCGACACGCCCTTCGAGGGCGGTCGCCACGCGCGGCGCGTCGCGAAGATCGACGCGCTCTCGAGCGGCGCCGGCGCGTACGCGGCGCTCGATCGCGCCGATCCGGAGATCGCCGACTGCGTGCGCCGCGAGGCGCGCCGCCAGGCGCTGAGCCTCGAGTTGATCGCGTCGGAGAACTTCGTCTCGCAGGCGGTGCTCGAGGCGACCGCCTCGGTCTGCACGAACAAGTACGCCGAGGGCTACCCGGGCCGGCGCTACTACGGCGGCTGCGAGGTCGTCGACGAGATCGAGCGCCTCGCGATCGAGCGCGCGAAGGCGCTCTTCGGCGCCGACCACGTCAACGTACAGCCCCACTCCGGCTCGCAGGCGAACGAGGCCGTCTACCGCGCCGTCTGCGACGTCGGCGACACCGTGCTCGCGATGAACCTCGACCACGGCGGCCACCTCACGCACGGCAGCCCGGTCAACTTCTCCGGCAAGCTCTACCGCATCGTCCCCTATGGCGTGCGACGCGACGACGAGCGCATCGACTACGACGCGCTGCGCGCGCTGGCGCGCGAGCACCGGCCGCGGATGATCCAGTGCGGCACGACCGCGTACTCGCGCGTCGTCGACTTCGCGGCCTTCCGCGAGATCGCCGACGAGGTCGGCGCGGTGCTCTTCGCCGACATCGCGCACATCGCCGGGCTCGTCGCGACGGGCCTCCACCCGAGCCCGGTCGGCGTGGCGCACATCGTCACGACGACGACGCACAAGACGCTGCGCGGGCCGCGCGGCGGCATGATCCTGTGCGATGCGGACTGGGCCAGGAAGATCGACAG
Source organism: uncultured Spirochaetales bacterium (assembly GCA_964597285.1). GTDB lineage: Bacteria > Myxococcota_A > UBA9160 > UBA9160 > SMWR01 > JAHEJV01. The sequence continues at coordinate 1,640 of CAZQYK010000540.1, read as the reverse complement.
CGCGGTCTTCCCGGGCGGGCAGGGCGGTCCGCTGATGCACGTGATCGCCGCGAAGGCGGTCGCGTTCCGCGAGGCGCTCGCGCCGGCCTTCCGCGAGTACTGCGAGGCGGTGGTCGCGAACGCGCGCGCGCTCGCGGCCGGCCTCGTCGACGCCGGCTACCGCGTGGTCTCCGGCGGCACCGACACCCATCTCTTCCTGCTGTCGCTCGTCGAGCGCGAGCTCACCGGCAAGGCGGCCGAGGCCGTGCTCGAGCGCGCCGGGATCACCGCGAACAAGAACATGGTGCCCTTCGACCCGCGCAAGCCGGCGGTGACGTCGGGCGTTCGGATCGGCACTCCGGCGGTGACGACGCGCGGGCTGCGCGAGCCCGAGATGGTGCAGGTCGCCGTCCTGATCGCGCGGGCGCTCGAGCGGCCCGACGACGAGGCCTCGCTCGCCGGGATCCGCGCCGACGTGGAGGCGCTGTGCCGGCGCTTCCCGCTCTACGCGTCCCACTGGAGCGATTAGCCGTCGCAGGACGGACGGAAGACCCAGCGGTGCGTTGCCCCTACTGCGCGGACGAGGCCAATCGCGTGATCGACTCGCGGCTCGGCCGCGACGGCACCGAGATCCGCCGCCGCCGCCAGTGCGACGAGTGCGGCCGGCGCTTCACGACGCGCGAGCGCGTCGAGGAGGTGCTGCCGAAGATCGTCAAGCGCGACGAGCGCCGCGAGGAGTTCTCGTGCGAGAAGATCCTCGCGTCGGTGCGCAAGGCCTGCGAGAAGCGCCCGGTCGGCGCCGACGCGCTCGACCGCCTCGTCGACCGCGTCGAGCGCAGCGCGCAGGAGCGGGGCGAGAAGGAGGTGACCACGCGCTTCATCGGCGATCGCGTAATGGAGGAGCTCGTCGAGCTCGACACGCTCGCCGCGGCGCGCTTCGCGTCGGTGTTCCGGAACTTCCAGAACGCCGACGACTACGCCGCGTTCTTCCGCGAGATCGAGCAGCGCAACGGCCGGGCGAAGTGACGCGTGCGATCCCGCCCGAGGCGGCGATGGCCCAGGCGCTCGCTCTCGCGCGCCGCGCGAGCGGGCGCAGCTTCCCGAACCCCCCCGTCGGCGCGGTCGTGTTCCGCGGCGGGCGCGTGCTCGGGCGCGGCTTCACGCGGCCGGCCGGCGGACCGCATGCCGAGGTCGTCGCGATCGACGCCGCGCTGCGCCGCCACGGCGCGCGCGCGCTGCGCGGCGCGTCGATCGCGGTGACGCTCGAGCCGTGCTCGCACACCGGCCGCACGCCGCCGTGCGCCGACCGCTTGATCGAGGTCGGCCTCGCGCGCGCGATCGTCGGCCACCGCGACCCGCACCCCGAGGTGTCGGGCCGCGGGCTGCGCCGGCTGCGCCGCGCCGGCGTGCGCGTCGAGCTCGGCGTGCTCGAGACGGCCTGCCGCGAGCAGCACCGCGGCTTCCTGTCGCTCGTCGCGCGCGGGAGGCCCTTCGTGTCGCTGAAGCTCGCTGCGAGCCTCGACGGCCGCATCGCGACCGCGTCCGGCGAGTCGCGCTGGATCAGCGGCCCGGCGGCGCGTGCGCGCGTGCACCGGCTGCGCCGGCGCGTCGACGCGCTGTGGATCGGATCCGGCACCGCGCTCGCCGACGACCCGGAGCTG
>CAZQYK010000539.1:0-5696 GCA_964597285.1 uncultured Spirochaetales bacterium | reverse complement strand
GATGATGCTCTGCATCACCTTGTAGATCGTGCGCTGGCGCTGGTGGATCGACTTGATCAGCCACATCGCCGAGCGGACCTTGTCGTTGACGTACTCCTTCGTGTCCTTCGGCGCCGGATTGCCCTTCGACAGCACCTCGCGGTACAGCGCGCTGATGCGCAGTCGCGGCAGGCCGTCGTCGTTCAACACGACGTGGAACTCGTCGCCGAGGCGGTGCACGTAGATGTCGGGCACGATGTAGATCGGGTCCTCGCCGCCGAACGCGCGCCCCGGGCGCGGCTCCAGGCGGCCGATCACGTGCGCCGCGGCGGCGACCTCCTCGATCGACACGCCGAGCGCGCGCGCGACGCCGCGGAAGTCGCGCTTGATCAGCGCGTCGAGCTGCTCGTCGAGGATCCGCAGCACGAGCGGGTCGTCGATCTCGAGCGCGCGCGCCTGGATCGTCAGGCACTCGCGCAGGTCGCGCGCCGCGACGCCGGTCGGGTCGAACTCCTGCACCACCGCGAGCGCCGCCGCGACGACGTCCTCGCGCACGCCGCACTGGCGCGAGATCTCCTCGAGCGGCGAGCGCAGGTAGCCGCGCTCGTCGAGGTTGCCGATGATGAAGCGCGCGGCGATCTCCTGCTCGACCGGCAGTGACGCGAGCTGGAGCTGCCAGTCGAGGTGCTCGGCGAGCGTCTGGCGGCGCGTATAGGTCGCGTCGATCGACGGCCGGTCGTCCGGCCCGACCGCCTCGCGCATCCCGGTGTGGGGGTTCGCGTCGAGGTAGTCCTGCCAGTCGACGTCGGCGATCTTCTCGGCGTCGGTCGGCTCGCCGTTCGCCTCCTTCGCGCTGACCGCTCCGTCTTCCGCGGCGACGACGTCGGCGGTGGCCTCGACCGCGTCGCGTGCCTCGGGGACGGTGCCGGGATCTGCGGCGTCGGCGGCGGCGAGGTCCTCCTCGCTGTCGCTGCCCTCCTCGAGCACCGGGTTCTCCTGGAGCTCCTGGTGGACGAGGTCGACGAGCTCCATCCGCGACAGCTGCAGCAGCTTGATCGCCTGCTGCAGCTGGGGCGTCATCACCAGCTGCTGGCTGAGTCGGACCTGCTGCTTGAGCTCGAGGGCCATGGTTCTCGCGCGATTCCTATCCGAGCTGGAAGTTCTCGCCCAGGTAGATCTCCCGGACCTGGGGGTCCGCGGCGACCTCGGCCGGGGCGCCTTCGCGGATGATGCGACCGTCCTTGATGATGTACGCGTGGTCGCAGATCGACAGCGTCTCCCGGACGTTGTGGTCGGTGATGATCACGCCGATTCCGCGCGCCTTCAGCTGCTGGATGATCTTCTGGATGTCGATCACCGCGATCGGATCGATGCCGGCGAAGGGCTCGTCGAGCAGCATGAACTTCGGATCCAGCACGAGCGCCCGCGTGATCTCGACGCGGCGCCGCTCCCCCCCGGAGAGCGTGTCGCCGCGCCATCCGGCCTTTTCGGTCAACCCGAGCTCCGCCAGTAGCTCCCGCAGGCGCCGGCGGCGCGCGCCGCGGTCGGGCTCGACGGTCTCGAGGATCGCGTTGACGTTGTCGGCGACCGAGAGCTTGCGGAAGATCGAGGGCTCCTGCGGCAGGTAGGTGATGCCCAGCCGCGCGCGCCGGTACATCGGCAGCTCGGTGATGTCGCGCTCGCCGAGCCGCACCTGGCCCTCGCTCGGGCGGATCCCGCCGGCCAGCCTGTTGAAGGTCGTCGTCTTGCCGGCGCCGTTCGGGCCGAGCAGGCCGACCACCTGCGCCGGGTGCACGGTCAGGTCGACGTGCTCGACGACGTCGCGCTCGCCGTAGCGCTTGCGCAGGTCGACGCCGTGCAGCGTCGTCATCGATCGCCCCGCCGCTCGCGGTTTTCGGGGTCGACCCGCAGCCGCGCGCGGCCCTCGGCGACGACGCGCCGCGCCGCGAAGTCGAAGCGGATGCGCTCCGCTTCGAAGACGTCGTCGGCGTCGCGCAGCCGCGCCTCTCCCTCGCACGCGACGGTGCGCTCGGCCGGCCGGTACTCGGCGCGCTCGCAGCGCGCCTCGCGCCGCCCCTCGCGGATCACGACCTCTTCGCGCGCGACGAGCCGGTCGGGGCGCGTCGCGCCGGGCGGATAGGTCGCCTCGAGCGCGCGCGAGCGCAGCTCGACCTCGCCCTGGCGCGCGACGACGTCGCCGTCGAACGAGATGCGGCGCGCATCGTCCTGCTCGTGCGCCTCGCGGCGCGCGGCCCGAATCGTCAGCGGGCCCGCCTCCTGCAGCCGCTCGAGCACCTCCTCGGAGGCCGGCTCGGAGCCCTCTGCGCCGGCTCCGGATTCGGGCCCGGAGCCCTCCGCGTCGGCGCCGGCCTCGATGAGGTCGCGGTGGATCACGAGCTCGGTGCCCTGCTCGACCCGGACGCTGCGGCGCGCGAGGTCGAACACGACCTCGCCGCCGGTGAGGTGATCCTCGCCGTCCCACAGCTCGGCCGGCGCGCCGCGGCAGACGATGCGCTGGCCGGGTCGGTCGTAGTGCGCCTCGCGGCAGTGCGCGCGCCGCGCGCCCTCGCGGATCCGCACGTCGCCGCGCGCCCAGAGCTGCTCGGGCTGGCGGTCGCCCTCCGGATAGCGGGCCTCGAGCACCTGGGCCGACAGCGTCAGCGCGCCCTGGCGCACCCGGACGTTGCGGCGGAACGCGAGCTGGCGCGTGTCGCCGTCGCGCGCCTCGAGCCGATCGGCGGTGATCGAGATCGGCTCGTCGCGGCCGAAGCCCCCGAAGCCGAACGGCGCGACGCCGGAGTCCGCCGCCGCGGCGAGCGGCAGCGCCACACACGTCCCCAGCCAGCGAGCGGCGCGGCGCGGCGTCACGGCCGCTGCTCCACCCGGACGTTGCCCAGCAGCTCGAAGCGGCGCTCGCGGACGTGGTAGCGGAAGCCGTCGCCGCGGAAGCTTCCCGTGGCGTCGTTCATCGTCACCGGCGCGTCGGTGAACAGCACGCCGTCGTCGTGCGCATAGCGCACCCACGCCGCGCTGTACTGCTGGCCCTCGCCGGTCTCGCCGCGCACGTCGCCCTCGGCGAGGAAGTCGTTCGTCTCGATGTCGAGCTCGACGCGCTCGCAGGTCATCGCGAAGCTGCGCCCGCGGTCGGGCTCGTGGACGACGGCGCTCACGTCGTGCAGCTCGGCGAGGTTCGCCTCGGGGCGCAGCCATGCGACGCGCGAGCGCAGCAACACCTCGCGCTCGCCGGCGCGGCTGCCGACGAAGGTCATGCCGGTGACCTGGAGCGAGGTCGACGGCGGCGCCGCGCCGATCGCGGCCGGCAGGCCGAGTGCCGCCGCGGCCGCCGCTGCGACGATCCCCCGCGCCGCGCGTCGCAGCCCGGCGGCACGGGCCGGGCCTCGGCGGTCACGAGCGCGGCGGGCGCATAGATGCATGCAATAAACATACCCAAGTGGCATGCCCAGCCACAAGGAGAATGTTCCGGCGCGCGCTCTCGGGGCGCCTAGTCGTCGTAGGGCTCGTGTCCGAAGAGCTCGTCGAGCCCGGGGAGGCTGCCGATCCAGTGCGCCGGTCGGAAGATCAGCAGATCGAGCGCGACGCCGACCGGGTGCAGCGCGTACGCGATCACCCGCACCGGATGGCCGGCTCGCTGCGGATCGTAGTCGTCGGCGCCGGCGCCCGGCGCGAATCCGCCGAGCGCGAGCGCTCCGGCGGCCAGCGCCGCGGTCGCGCGGCCCGTCCGCCGCATCGCCGGGATCCGCTCCGTTGCTGCCGGTCGCGTCGCTCGGGTCGCCATCGCCGCTCCTCCGCCCGCCGCGCGGGCCCATCGGGCTTTATCGGAGACGCGGGCCCCGGAGTCAAGGGCCGGGGTGCCCCGGCCCCACCGGGCCTCAGCGCACCCGCCGCAGATAGCCCTCGGGATTGAAGGTCAGGTAGAACTTCTCGCGCGCGCGGTCGACGGCGAAGTCGGGGTTCTCGGCGACGAACGCGCGAGCGGCCTCGAGCGGACCGGGGCCGTGCTCGCGCGCCACCGGGTGCCCGCCGACGTTGCCGTCCTCGACGACGCAGTAGCTCCCCGGCGTCACGAAGCGGTGGTAGGCGCGCAGCTCGGCGAGCACGTTTTCGCAGGAGTGGTCGGAGTCGAGCAGCACGAGCACCGCGCGCGCGCCGCGCACGCGCGCGGCGACGCGCTCGAGGACCTCCGGGTCGGTCGAGCGGCCGCGCAGGTAGCTGATCCTCGGGTGCTCGGGCCGCCCGCCGCGGACGACGGGGTCGATCGTCAGCACGCGCCCGTGGCCGAGCAGGTCGCACAGCGACGCCAGGTAGCGCGCGCCGCCGCCGAACGCGGTGCCGGTCTCGACGATCCAGTCGGGCCGGATCTCGTGCAGCAGCTCCTGGTACACCCAGAGGTCGAGCGGACACTTCAGCACCTCGGTGCCGAGCCAGCGCGTGTTCCGCCAGGTCTGGACCCGGCGGTGGTAGTAGAGCGCGTGGAAGCGGTTCGTGATCCAGCGCGAGACGAGCGGTTGTCCGTAGAGCGCGCTCCGGATCGTCTTGCGCGGCTTCAACCGAGGCCCTCCCCCACCGGCCGGCCGCGGAGCGTATCTTCCGCACCGCGATGACGCTGCACCCCGTGGATTCGCCGCTGCGATGACGCTGCACCCCGTGGATTCGCTGCCGCGATGATGACGCTGCACCTCGTGTACGAGAAGGCCGGCACGCCGTCGATGCGGATCCGGCTCGTGCAGCTCGCACCCCATCTCGAGGCGAAGGGGCTCGCGTGCCGCGTGCTCGCGTACCCGCGCGGCGCAGCGGCGCGGCGCGCGTTCGCCGCGTCGCTCGCGCGTGGCGACGTCGTGCTCGTGCACCGCGCGCGGCCGACGCCGCGCGAGGCGCGCTGGTGGCGCTCGCTGCCGGTGCGGCGCATCTACGACTTCGACGACGCGGTGATGTGGGGCCGCCGGCGCGGCCTGCGCGGCGTCTGGACGCGCTGGCGCCGCACGCGCGGCTTCCGGCGCGCGCTCGCGTGCGCGCACGCGGCGAGCTGCGGCAACGCGTTCCTCGCCGCGCAGTGCGGGGGCCTGCCGACCGCGTGGATCCCGTCGCCGGTGCGCCTCGACGTGCCGCGACACGCGCCGCGCGACCCGGCGCGGCCGTTCCGCGTCGGCTGGGTCGGCCGCGCGACGAATCTCCGCTACCTCTGCGAGATCGGCCCCGCGCTCGCCGAGCTGTCGCGCCGCGTCGAGCTCGAGGTGGTCTGCGTCAGCGACGCCCCGCTCGCGCTGGCCGGCTGCCGCGTCGAGAACCGGCGCTGGTCGCCCGAGCGCGAGGCCGCCGACGTCGCCGGCTTCGACGCCGGCATCATGCCGCTCGCGGTCGACGAGCGCTGGTCGCTCGGCAAGTGCGCGTACAAGCTGCTCCAGTACATGGCGGCCGGCGTGCCGGCGGTCGGCAGCGACGTCGGCATGAACCGCGACCTGATCCGGCCCGACGAGAACGGCCTGCTCGCCGCGAGCGCGGCCGACTGGCGCGACGCGCTCGGCCGCCTCGCCGACGACGCCGCGCTGCGCCGCCGCCTCGCCGACGCCGGGCTCGCGACGGTGCAGGCCTACGGCTACCCGGCCGTCGCCGCGCGCCTTGCGGCGTTCGTGCTGGAGGTGGGTCAGCTTCCTATGAGCGCGTCGAGGTAGCCGGGCGCCGCGCGCTCGACGCTGAAC
>CAZQYK010000538.1:0-10327 GCA_964597285.1 uncultured Spirochaetales bacterium | reverse complement strand
CGGGAGATCCGGATAGGGCTTCGCCGTCGCGAGCGCGGGACGCGCCGCGCGCAGCCGGGTCCCGATCGCGCCGAGGCGCGTGTTGCGCGTCGCGCGGTGGACGTCGAGCGCGCTCGCGGATGCCGGCGCCGGCGTCTCGGCGCTCGCGCGGCCAGGGCGCGGACCGAGCCACGCGGCCACGCCGGCCGCGGTCCAGCGCAGGAAGGCGCGGCGGTCGGTCAGAGGAGCTCCGCGACGTCCTTCTCGATGCTCTCGGGCTTGTCGGTCGGCGCGTAGCGGCGCACGACGGCGCCGTCCTTGTCGACGAGGAACTTCGTGAAGTTCCACTTGATCGCTTCGCTGCCGAGCAGGCCCTTCGCCTCGCTCTTCAGGTGCTTCCACAGCGGGTGCGCGCCGCCGCCGTTGACGTCGATCTTCGCGAAGAGCGGGAAGCTGACGTCGTAGCTCAGCGAGCAGAAGTTCTTGATCTCGGTCTCGTCGCCGGGCTCCTGGTGCCCGAACTGGTCGCACGGAAAGCCGAGCACGACGAGTCCCTTGTCCTTCAGCTTGCGGTACATCGACTCGAGTCCGGCGTACTGCGGCGTGAAGCCGCACTTCGACGCGACGTTGACGATCAGCATCGCCTTGCCCTCGTAGTCCTTGAGCGAGCGCTGCTCGCCGTCGATCGTGCGGGCCTCGAAGTCGTAGACGCTGGCCATCGGAACCCTCCGTTCTCCCCCCGGCCGGACGTTAGCAGAGGCACTAGAAGCTCCACTTCAGGCCGAAGATCAAGCGGTCGTTGCGCGCCCAGCCGTCGAGCGGCGGCAGGTCGCCGGCCTGGTAGAGCAGGATCCCGACGCTGGCGGTCAGCGCATCGAGGACGTCGTACTCGAGGTCGACGCGCGCGATCGATCCGTCGCGCGCATCGACGCCGAAGATCACGCCGAGCAGCGTCACGCGCGCGCGCTCGCGCAGGAAGCTGCGCGTCAGGCGCAGCGCGATCTCGGTCGTGTCCTCGCGCACGAAGTTCGGCGCGCGCCGGAAGGCCGCCCGGTGCCCGAAGACGTGCCGGTTGGCGATCTCGGCGACGACGGTCGTGTCGCGCAGCCCGTAGTACTCGACGCCGACGAGCGCGTCGAGGCGGCTGCGCTCGCCGCTCGCCGCGAACGCGAAGCCGTCGACCCACGCAACCTCGCCCTTCAGGAGCCAGCTGCCGGAGGTCCAGTTGCCGCCGGCGCCGACGAGCCAGAGCCGGTCGTGCACGAGCACCGGCAGCGGCCCGCCGTCGGGACGCGCCTGGTCGTTCCAGAACCACGCGCCGTGCAGCGAGACGTCCCAGCCGCTGAACACGCCCGTCAGTGCGCCGGCGAGCTCGGTGCCCTCGAAGTGGCTCGGCTCGCGCTCGCGCAACTCGATCGCGCCGGGGTAGAAGTCGCTTCCGACGACCGGGTTGTCGTCGAAGCGGATCTCCGGGATCGCGATCGCGCTCGCCGACCAGTCGCCGGCCCACGCGTCGACGCGCAGCATCGTGACCGGCAGCCGCAGGTCCTCGAGATCGATGCGCCCGGGCTCGCGGTTGTCGAGCGGGTTCAGCACGTCGAGCACGCGCAGCGTCTCCGAGCGCCCCCAGCCGACGACCTGCCGGCCCGCCTTGACGTCGACGGCGGGGTGCAGCTTGCCGGCGATCCACGCCTCGCCGACGTCGGCGTCGAGCTCGTACTCGCGCAGCACTTCGGTCGTGTATTCGCCGCGCCCCTGGATCAGGTACGCCGCGTCCCAGAAGCCCGAGCCGCCGACGCGCATCCGCCACGACCGCCACAGGTCGACGTCGAGCTCGAGGTTGAGGCGGTTGCGCAGCCGCTGCACGCCGCCGTAGTAGGTACCGGTGTCGGAGCGGTGCGGCAGGTAGTTCACCGAGCCGCTGAGCTCGGCGCTGCCCGAGAGGTCCCAGCGACGCTCGGCCGCGTCGGGCTCCGGCTCGCGCTCGACCTCGAAGCGCGGGTCGGTCTCCTCGAAGCCGCCGAGCACGTCGTCGAGGTCGTCGGCCGCCGCGGCCGGGGTCGCGGCGAGCCACGCGGCCGCGGCGGCGCGCAGCAGCCGGCGCGGCGCGCTCAGGGACCCTTCTCGAGCCGGCGCACCGTGAACAGGTCCTCGGGCAGCGCCTGGTCGAAGCGCACGTTCTTCGCGAAGAGCACGGTCTTGTGGAGCGTCTGGTCGCCGCGGCGCGTCGTCATGTGCATCTCGGTCGCCACCCAGATGCCGTCGATCCGCTCCAGCTTCTCGACCTCGAAGTACTTGAGCCGCTTCCCCTTCTTCACCCAGTGCACGCTGCGCACGACGACGTCGTTGTCCTTGCGCACGAACAGGACCGACTTCTCGTAGCCGGTCTCATCCTTCTCGCGATCGGTGATCGGCACCGACTCGATCTGCCACACCGCGTGTCCGTCGACCTCGCCCTCGCCCATCAGCGTGTAGCGGGAGTGGTCGAGCGGGCGGTCGGTCATGTCGGCGTAGCTGAAGTCGGAGCCCATGAAGCTGCCGCTCTTGTCCGACGACGCGATGCGCTTCGTGCGCGAGAGCGCGGGCAGATAGAGCCACTGGTCGTCGTCGCGCTCGGGATCGTCGTAGTCGTAGGTGAGGAAGCCGGTGTCCGCCACGTCGGCCGGCGACAGTAAGAAGTGGCTCGACTGCTCGTCCTCGCCGACGTCGCGCGCGTAGCTGCGCAGCTCGCGCACGCGCCGGTTGCCGTTCTTGTCGATCAGGATCATCTCGAGGTCCTGGCTCGCGTCGTCGCCGTCGTCGCGCGCGTCGACGCGCTCCATGATCTCTCGCGCGCTCGGCGCGTCGTCGGCCCCGGCGGCCGCCGCGAGCGCGACGGCGCCGGCCAGCGCGAGCGCCGCGCCGCGCCTCACGCCGCCTCCGGCAGTGACTCGTCACGCGCCCGCACGCCCTCGGGACCAAAGGGCCGGAAGGTGAGCACGAGCGCCGGCATCAGCAGGAAGTCGGCGATCAGCGCCGAGACGATCACCGTCGCGAGCAGCACGCCGTACATCAGCTGGCTGTCGAGCACCGAGAGCACGAACACGAGGAAGCCGCAGACCAGCGCGACCGACGTGATCAGCAGCGCCCGGCCGACGTCGGTCAGCGCCTCGCGCAGCGCGGCCTGGTAGTCGCGCGAGCCGAGGAAGGCGTGGCGGTAGCGCGTCACGAGGTGGATCGTGTCGTCGACGGCGATGCCGATCGCGACCGACGCGATCGAGATCTTGCTGTAGTCGAGGAACACGCCGCCGACGCCCATCGCGCCGAGCACCAGCGCCACCGGCGTCAGGTTCGGCACCATCGCGAGCAGGCCGGTCGCGAACGAGCGGAAGATCGCGACCATCATCAGCGCGATCATGCCGAAGGCGAGCAGGAAGCCCTGGATCTGGCTCGAGACGATGTAGTCCATCAGCTTGAGCCACAGCGCGCCGATGCCGGTCAGGCTCGTCGTCGTGTGCACGAGCGGGTCCGAGTCGAGGGCCGTGTCGATCGCCTCGACGAGCTCGCCGGTGCGGCTGGTCGGCGCGAGCGCGAGGCGCAGCTCGAGGCCGGCGCGCCGGTAGTCGGGCGTGACGTGCTCCTCGGCCTCCTCGCCGCCCGAGGTCTCGTAGAGCAGCAGGTACTGCGCCACGAGCTCGCGCGACTCCGGAATCCGGTGATGGGCCGGGTCGCCCTCGTGGAAGGCCTGGTTCAGGTCCTTCAGGATGTCGACGATCGAGTAGGTCTTGCGCACCAGCGGCCGCGCCTCGGCGATGCGCTGCACGCGCTCGATCTCGCGCAGCGCAGCGGGCTCCTTCATCGCGTCGGGCTCGCCGGCGTCGAAGACGTAGATCAGGTTGGCGGTGCCGCCCATCACGCGGTCGACGCGCTCGGTGACGGCCTTCAGCGGTACGTCGTAGGAGAAGTCGTCGAGCCAGTTCGAGTCGACGACGAGCCGCGTCATCCCGAGCCCCGACGCGAGGAAGAGCAGGCCGAAGCCGGCAAGGATCGCGCGCCGGTGCCGGATGTCGAACTCGGCCACCGCGGCCAGCAGCGCGGCGCTGCGCCGGCCGCCCTTCGCGCCCGGGTCGCTCGCGGCCTCGGGCTCGCGGTGGCGCCGCCCGAACGACAGCAGCGCCATCAGCAGCGTCAACGACAGTGCGAACGCGGCGAGCACGCCGAAGGCGTTGTAGACGCCCATGTGGGCGATGCTCTTGATCGGGACGAAGCTCATCGCCGCGAAGCCGGCCGCGGTGGTGAGGCTCGTCAGCAGGCACGGCGCGCCCACGAGGTAGAGCGAGCGGACCAGCGCCTCGCGTCGGTCGCCGAGCGCGCGCCAGCGCGCGCGGAACTCGGCGAGGATGTGCACCGAGTTCGCGACGCCGATCGCGGTGAGCAGCGTCGGCGCGCTGCCGAAGCTCATGTCGATCTTCCAGCCGAGCACCGCGATCAGCGCCATGCAGGCGATCACCGACAGCGACACGACGGCGAGCGGCGCGAGCACGCCGACCAGCGAGCGGAAGCTCAGCGCGAGGATCAGCGCGATCACTCCCGCGGTGATCGCGAAGAGCAGGCCCGTCTCGTCGGCGATGATCCGGTTGTACGCGGCGTTCAGCGGCACGTCGCCGGAGTGGTAGAAGCGCAGGTCGGCGTACTCGGGCCGGGCCAGGATCGCCTCGATCACCTCGTCGGCCGCCTGCGGATACAGGTTGCCGAGCCCGTCGCCACCCTCCGGGTCGACGCGGATCAGGTCGAGCGCGTCGGTGCTCGAGCGGTCCATCTCGACGATCAGCGCACCGTGCGTGCCGTCGGCGGAGAGGATGCCGCCGACGAGCATCGGCTTCGCGAGGTAGACGTCGCGCAGTGCGAGCAGTCCGGCCTGGGTCCGAGGGAAGTCGTCGCGCATCTCGGCGATCTCGATCCCGTCGGGAACGCCGCGCACGAGCTCGGCGTTCGTCGGCGACTTCACCTGGTAGACGAAGGGCACCTCGTCCTCGAGCGCGGTGGTGAGGCGGTCGATCTTCCGCATCACCTCGAGGTTCCAGATGCCGTGCTCGACGCCGGGCGCCTCGTAGAGGACGTACGAGACCTCGTCGGAGCCGAAGTCGTCGCGGTACTGCTCGTAGGCCTGGAACGCCCGGTCGTCGGGGTCGAAGTAGGCCTCGTAGCTGTTGTCGACGCGGGCACCGCCGCTGAGCGCGATCGCGCCGTAGACGCCGAGCGCGCACAGCGCGAGCACGATCCAGCGGTGGTCGAAGGACCAGCCGGCGATGCGCGCGAATCGCTCGTTCAGGGCGACGAGCAGGTCTCGTTGCTGCGGGGCGGCCATGACGTGCGCGCGACGATAGGGGAAGCTTCGGCGTCTGGCCCGTTCGACTTCGCTCGCCTGCGGCTCGCTGCGCGCCGAGCGATCCTTCGGGTCGCTCGGCTAGCGCGCCCCGACGGCCTGGAGCTCGCGCACGCGCGCGGTCTCGTCGGGGCCGCCCGGCGCGACGCCGCCGAGGATGCGGTCGAAGAGCCCGCCGTATCGCGCCGCGAGCTCGTCGGCGATCTCGTGAGGCTCCGCGACGATCGCGAACGCGTCGAGCAGCTCGTCGTCGATCCGCTGGCCCATCTCTTCCCACTGGCCGAGCTTCGACAGGCGGTTCAGCTCCGGCTGGAGCTCGCCGCGGCCGACCGACGCGAGCACGTCGCGGTAGGCCGGCGTCGAGCCGTAGAACGCGATCTGCCGGCACACTCCGTCGCGGCTCTGCTGCCAGCTGCGCTCGTCGCGCCCGGTGACGACGAAGACCGGGCAGGTGATCTGGAAGTCGGAGCGTCGGCGGCCCGCGCGCTCGAGGCCGCGCTCGAGCGCCGGCAGCGTCACCTCGCGCACGTAGCGCTCGGTCGTGAACGCGTGCGCGATCAGGCCGTCGGCGACCTCGCCGGCGACCTCGGTCATCTTCGGGCCCACCGCCGCGAGGAACACGCGCGGGGCGCCGTGCGCGACGTTCGTCGGCGTGAACATCGGTGTCATCAGCGTGTGTGTGTAGAACTCGCCGCGGAAGTCGAGCGGCTTGCCGCCGTACCAGCAGTCCCAGATCGCGCGCATCGCGAGGATGAACTCGCGCATCCGCGCGGCCGGGCGACTCCACGGCATCGAGAAGCGCTTCTGCACGTGCGGCCGGATCTGCGAGCCGAGGCCGAGGATCAGACGCCCCTTCGAGAAGGCGTTCAGGTCGTGGCCGAGGTTCGCGAGCAGCATCGGGTTGCGCGCGAAGGCGACCGCGATCGAGGTCATCAGCTCGAGGCGCTCGGTGTGCTCGGCCGCGAGCGCGAGCGGCAGGAAGGGGTCGCTCGCGATCTCGGCGCTGACCGCGCCGTCGTAGCCGAGCCGCTCGAGCTCGCGCGCACGCGCCGGAACCTGGGACAGGTCGCTCGTCATCAGCCCGCCGTCGACCTTCATCGCGCCTCCTCGCTCGGGCCTGCCGGGCCCGGGTGCGCGTAGTATACGGGCGTCGAACGATGCGGTGTTCGACGCTGCGCGCGGGTCGGGACCGCCGCTTCGACGCGAGTCGTGGTAGCTTCTCGCGCTGCCCGGAGGTCTCCCCCGCATGCCCGAGCCCGCCGAGCCCGCGTTCGGCCCCGCGCTGTTCCGCTTCCTGCGCGACCTGCGCAAGAACAACGACCGCGAGTGGTTCCTCGCGAACAAGAAGCGCTACGAGCGCGACGTGCGCGACCCGGCGCTGCGCTTCATCGGTGCATTCGGAGCGGCGCTGCGCCGCATCCACCCGCAGCTCGTCGCCGATCCGCGCCCGGTCGGAGGCTCGCTCTTCCGCATCCACCGCGACGTGCGCTTCGCGAAGGACAAGCGGCCGTACAAGACGCACGTCGGCATCCACTTCCGGCACGCGGCCGGCGACGGCGCGCACGCGCCCGGGCTCTACCTGCATCTCGAGCCCGGCGACGTGTTCGCCGGCGTCGGCATCTGGCGTCCCGACGGCGCGACGCTCGCCGACGTGCGCGACGCGATCGTCGCGAGCCCGACGGGGTGGCGGCGCGCCGTCGGCGGGCGCGCCTTCCGCGCGCAGTGGGCCCTGGCGGGCGAGCGCCTGAAGCGCGTGCCGCGCGGCTACGAGGCCGAGCACCCGCTGGCCGACGAGCTGCGGTGCAAGGAGTACGTCGCGATCACCGGATTCGCCGAGCCCGACGCGACCGCCGCCGACTTCCCCGAGCGCCTCGAGCGCGCGTGGCGCGCGAGCCGCCCCTTCCTGCGATTCCTGCTCCGGGCGACCGCCCCGGGCGCCTAGAGGAGACCGAGATGGCATCCGCTCTCGCGAACTGGGGCGAGATCATCCGCACCCAGAACCTGTCCGCCGACAGGCGGATGGACGCCGTGTCGCGCTGGCTGCTGATCACCCGCGCGAGCGTGTTCCCGATGACGATCCTGTCGGCGCTGATCGGCGGCCTGCTCGCCGCCCGGGCGCCCGGCGCCGACCTCGGACTCTTCGCGCTCGCGCTCGTCGGGCTCGTCGCCGCGCACGCGGCGAACAACATGATCAACGACTACTTCGACCTCGAGGGCGGCGTGGACAGCGCCGAGTACGTGCGCGTGCAGTACGCGCCGCACCCGGTGCTCTCCGGCCTGATCTCGAAGCGCGGCCTGCTCACCGCGATCGCCGCGGTGAACCTGCTCGACCTCGCGATCCTCGCGTACCTCGCGGCGGTGCGCGGGCCCGAGGTCGTGGCGTTCGCGCTCGCGGGCCTGTTCGTCAGCGTGTTCTACGTGGCGCCGCCGCTGCGCCTGAAGCACCACGGCCTCGGCGAGCCGGGCGTGTTCGTCGTCTGGGGCCCGCTGATGATCGGCGGCACCTACTTCGTCACGACCGGCCGCGTCGACCCGTGGGTGTTCGCCGCGAGCGTCCCGTACGCGCTGCTCGTGACCTGCGTGCTGATGGGCAAGCACGTCGACAAGCTCGACGCCGACGCCGCGAAGGGCATCCGCACGCTGCCGGTGATCCTCGGCCGCGAGCGCGCGCTGGCGGCGACGCGCGCGATGATGGTGCTCTTCTTCGTGCTCGTGCCGGGGCTCGTCGCCGTCGGTGCGCTCGGCGTCTGGACGCTGCTCGCGCTCGCCGCGATCCCGCTCCTGCGCAAGGTGCTCGGCGTCTTCTCGCGCCCGCGCCCCGACCAGAAGCCGCCCGGCTACCCGCTGTGGCCGCTCTGGTACGTGTCGTTCGCGTTCCTGCTGACCCGCAGCGCCGGCGGCTGGCTCGTGCTCGGCCTCGCCCTCGACGCGCTGCTGCCGCTGCGGGTCTCGCTCCTCTAGCAACACTCCCCGCCCGGCGCGCACGCGCTCGCCGCGTCGGTCGTCGCGTCGTAGGCGAGGCCCTTCGTCTCGCGGGGGTGGCGGGGGGCGGTGCGCGAGCAGTCGAAGGGGGCGCGCTCGGCCTCGGGGATCTCGACGCGCGGCGGCAGCGCGACGATCTGGTCGGCGTAGGGATCGGAGGTCAGGATCCCGTAGGTCTTCGCGCACACCGCGACGCGCTCGCCGCGGCGGAGCACGTGGCCGTCGTCGTCGCAGACCTGGCGCCACGGCCCGCGGTAGAGCACCGCCTGGTTCGCCTCGAGGCACGGCCCCTGCTTCCCCTTGTGCGCGGTGACGGTGACCGAGCGGAACACGATGCCGTCGACGACGCGGAAGGGCGCGTCGCCCCACGCGTCGATCGCGATCGCGTGGAAGCCCGCGTCCTCGAGCGCGCGCAAGAGCTCCTGCTCGTGGAACGCGCCGGAGACGCAGCCGCTCCACAGCTCCGGGTCGGCGCGCAGGGCCTCGGGCACCGGCTCGTCGCTGACGATGTCCGAGATCGCGATGCGACCGCCGCGGCGCAGCACGCGGAAGACCTCGCGGATCAGCCGCTCCTTGTCTTCGGGCCGCACGAGGTTCAGCACGCAGTTCGAGACGACGAGGTCGACCGACGCGTCGGGCACGAGCGGCTGCTCGCGGCGCAGGCGCTCGGCCTCGCGCTCGCAGGCCTCGAGATCGGCGGCGCTGCGCACCGGGTGCTCGGCGAGCCACGCGTCGAGCGCGTCGAGTGGCAGCGCGAGGTCCTGGATGCGGCCGCGCGCGAACGCGACGTTCGCATGGCCGACGCGCTCGGCGACGATCGGCGCGGCCCAGCGCGCGAGCGCGAGCATCTCGTCGTTCGCGTCGACGCCGACGACGCTCCCCTCCTTCCCGGCGATCTGCGACGCGATGAAGCAGATCTTCCCGCCGCCGCTGCCGAGGTCGAGCACCCGGTCGCCGGGCCGCACGTGGCGCGACGGGTCGCCGCAGCCGTAGTCGCGCTCGATCACCTCGCGCGGCACGACCTCGAGCCAGCGCGGGTCGTAGTCGACCGGGCAGCAGAGCGCGGCCTCGGGGGCGCGCGCGGCGGCGCCGTAGCGCTCGCGGACGGTGCGTTCGACGTCGAGCGGGGCGACGTCGAGCGGGGCGGCCTCGGACGGGGTCGGTCGGGTCATGGCGTCTCCTGGGGCCGCGCGGGCGGCGTTCGCTCGGTGTACGGCGTCGGGACGCGACCGGTCACGCTCGCCGAGGCGCGGACGCGAGACGCCGCGACTGGGATGCGCGGCGGCGCGCCGGGTTTCAATCCGCGAGCTCGTTCATCGCGCGCGCGAGCGCGAGGTCGGCCTCGGTGACGCCGCCGGCGTCGTGGGTCACGAGGTCGACGCTGACGCGCCCGTAGACGTTGCTCCACTCCGGGTGGTGATTGCGCGACTCGGCGACGAGCGCGACCGCGCTCATGAAGCCGAACGCGCGCACGAAGTCGGGGAAGCGGAACTCGCGATGCAGCTTTCCGTTCTCGAGCGACCAGCCCGGCAGCGCCGCGACCGCGCGCGAGAGATCGTCTCCGGTGATCGGAGTGCGTTTCATGCCGTCTCTCCTTCCGATCGCCGAGCGGAAATGACGCCCTCGCGGCGCAGCGCCTCGAGCTCGCGATCGTCGAGCGCGAGCGACTCGCGCAGCACGGCCTCCGTGTGCTCACCGAGGCCCGGCAGCGGCGCAAGCGGTCCCTCGGGTGCGCCCGAGAGCTTCACGGGATTGCCCGGCACGAGCATCGGTTGCGCGCCGTCCGCGCGCGGCACCTCGATCAGCATGTCGCGCGCGGCCACGTGCGGATCGCGATACAGATCCGGCGCGTGATTGCTTGGACCGGCGGGAATGCCGTGCGCCGCGAGGACCCGCGACGCCTCGAGCTTCGTCTTGTCGCGCGCCCACGCCTCGACGGCAGGGCGCACGATCGACTCGCGGTGCTCGGCCCAACCCTCGCGCGTGGCAAAGCGCGGATCG
>CAZQYK010000537.1:0-8793 GCA_964597285.1 uncultured Spirochaetales bacterium | reverse complement strand
GCGCATCGACGGCATGGCCGTGACGCGCCCGGCGAGCGAGGGCGTGTTCGTCGACGACCGCTTCCTGCACGCCGACCTCGGCTTCTCGCTGCGCTTTCCGCACGGCTGGGAGACCCACAACGAGCCGGCGCAGGTGATCGCGGTCGCCCCGAGCCGCGACGGCCTCGCGCTGCTCGAGCTCCAGGGCCCCGGCAGCGACCCGGTCGCCGCCGCGCGCGAGTTCGCCGAGCACCAGGGCCTGAGCCTCCAGCGCGGCACGCCGGTGCGGATCGGCGAGCTGGCGGGCTTCCGCGCGGTCACCGCGATCGCGTCGCCGGCCGGGCCGCTGAACGCCGAGATCACCTGGGTCGCGCACGGCGACCGCATCTACCGTCTCGTCGGCGGCATGCGCGCCGGCCAGATCGGCAAGTACCAGGGCCTGTTCCGGAAGTTCGCGCAGAGCTTCCGGCCGCTCGCGCCCGACGACGCCGCGGCGATCGTCGAGAAGCGGCTGCGCGTGGCGCGCGCGCGCGAGGGCGAGACGCTCGCCGAGCTCTCGGCGCGCGTCGGCAACCAGTGGGACGTGAACCACACCGCGATCGTCAACGGCGTCTTCGCGAGCGACGCGCTCGCTGCCGGCCAGCCGATCAAGGTCGCGGTCGAGGAGGCGTACGAGGCGTCACCGGAGCCGCCGGTCGCCGAGACGCCGGCGGGCGAGTCGGCGGCGAGTCGCTGAGCGGCGCTACCCGCCCCGCACGCGGCGCACCGCGGCGATCACCTCGTCGTGGATCGAGCCGCAGGTCGCGACGACGCCGGAGTTCGCGGCCAGCGTCGGACCGCGCGTGAAGTCGAGCGGCGCGCCGTCGGCGTCGCTGACGCGCCCGCCGGCCGCCTCGACCACGAGGCTGCCGGCCGCGTGGTCCCAGATTTTCTCCTGGTAGTCGGCGCGCGTCGGCAGCCGCAGGTAGATCGACGCGTCGTTGCGCGCGACCGCCGCGTACTTGCACTGGCTGTCGATCCGGAACGGCTCGGCGGTGATGCCGAGCTCGGCCGCGATCCGCGCCGACTCGTCCTGATCCGAGTGCTCCGACTCGACCGACTCGCAGAAGCGCCCCTGATCGGCGCGCGCGAGCTTCGCGACGGAGACCGTCGCCGCGGGCGCGTCGGCGTCCCACAGCGGCTGCATCCGCGTGCTCCCGCCGCGCACCGCGGTGAAGAGCGCGCCGACGCCGTCGCCGAGGGGCAGGTTCGGGCAGCCGAGCACGCCGAGCACGACGCGCCCGCCCTCGATCAGCGCGAGCGCGATCGCGTACTGCTCGCCGCGCAGGAAGCCCTTCGTGCCGTCGATCGGGTCGAGCGTCCAGTAGCGCGCGCTCTTCGCGTCGGCGTTGCCGCGGTCGATCCACGCGAGCACGCGCTTCTCGTCGGCGGCGCCGCACTCGACCCCGACCTGCGCGACCACCTGCGCGCGCAGCGCCGTCTGCGCGTCGTCGCGCAGCTCGTGGGCGTCCTCCTCGGCGACGACCGGGTCGGCGCCGAGCGCGCGCTCGAGGTGCGCGCAGACGATCGCCTGCGACGCGAAGTCTGCCACCGTGACGGGGCTCTTGTCGCGCTTCTCGAGCGTCTCGGGCCGCACGAGCTGCCGCTGTACCGCGCGGCACGCGCGCGCGGCCGCGCGCACCGCCTCGACCGCGACCGCGAGTTCCGTGCCGTGCTCGCCCATGTCCCCCGTCGTCGCGTCGGCGATCGCGGCCCGACGCCGGCGGCCGGCAGCATGCAGGCCCCCTCCGGGCGTGTCCACCCGCGGCGTGGCGCGATCCGTAACGAGACGTACAGTATCGGAATCGTGCGCAGGCGGCCCTCGTGAGCTCGAGCCCCCCGTCCCCGCCCGAGGCGTCGCCGGCCGGCCGGCCGCGCAGCGAGGAGGCGCACCGCGCGATCCTCGACGCCGCGCTCGAGCTGCTCGTCGAGGGCGGCTACTCGGCATTGACGGTCGAGGGCATCGCGAGCCGCGCTGGCGTCGGCAAGGCGACGATCTACCGGCGCTGGCCCTCGAAGCTGCCGCTCGTGATCGAGGCCTTCGGCCGTCTGCCCGGGCTCGAGGAGGCCGACACCGGCGACCTCGTGCGAGACCTCGAGCACATGCTGCGCAGCTACCTCGACACCTTCAGCTCGACGCCGCTCGGCGCCGTCGTGCCGAGCCTGGCCGGCGAGCTGCCGCACAACCCCGAGCTGATGGAGCTCTTCGCACCGGTCGTGCGCGCGCGCCGCCAGCCGCTGATCCGCGCGCTCGAGCGCGGCGTCGCGCGCGGCGAGATCCCCGCCACGACCGACCTCGACCTCGCCGCCGACCTGATCGTCGGCCCGATCACGGTGCGCCTGTTCTTCAGCCGCGCGAAGGTCTCGCCGCGCCTCGTGCCCCAGATCGTGCGCCTCGCGCTCGACGGGATCCGCAGCCGCTAACGCCCGTCCCCGGTGAAGCGCTCGCGCAGCTGCTGCTTCAGGATCTTGCCCGCGGCGTTGCGCGGCACCTCGGGCACGATCTCGAGCTGCTCGGGAATCTTCTGGCGCATCAGCTGCTTCGAGGCCAGGAACTCGACCATCTCCTGAAAGGCGAGTGGCTCGCCGGCGCACGCGACCACCGCGCACGCGCGCTCGCCGCTGGCCGGGTCCGGGAGCCCGATCACCGCGACGTCGCGCACCTTCGGGTGCGCGTAGAGCAGGTCCTCGACCTCCTTCGCGCTGATGTTCTCGCCCGTGCGGACGATCACGTCCTTGAGCCGGCCGGTGACGACGACGCAGCCGCGCGCGTCGAGCCGCCCGAGGTCGCCGGTGCGGAAGAAGCCGTCGCGGTCGAGGGCCTCGGCGTCGAGGCGCGCGTCGAGGTAGCCGCGGAAGAGCTGGGGGCCGCGCACGCGCAGCTCGCCCTCCTCGCCCGGCGCCGCCGGCGCGCCGTCGGGCCGCACGACGCGGATCTCGGCCGTGTCGGGGTTCGCGCGCCCTTCGGTGTGCGCGAGCTGCTCGTCGGGATCGCCGACGCGGTTCATCGCGACGACCGGGCACTCGGTGAGCCCGTAGCCCGAGACGATCCCGACGCCGCCAACCTCGCGGCGCAGGTCGTGGTGGAGCTGCGGCGGCTTCGGCGCGCCGCCGCCCGGAAGCGCGCGGATCGCCGGGAAGATCGGTTGGCCTGGCCGCTCGCGCTGCGCCGCCAGGTAGGCCTGGTGGAACGCGGTGCCGGCGCCGGCGTGGGTGACGCCGTGGCGCGCGAGCAGCGGAACCGTCTGCTTCGGATCGAACACCACGACGCAGACGTGTGCGAAGCCGGCGACCAGGCCGGCGACGAGCCAGCCGACGCCGCCGATGTGGGTCACGGGAAAGACGAGGCCGTGGGTGTCGTCCGGACGGAGATCGAGCGCGCGCGCGAGGCCCTCGAACGCGGCGATCAGCCCCGCGTCGGCGTGGCGCGCGCCCTTCGGGTCCGAGGTCGTGCCGGAGGTGTAGAAGACCCAGCGCACCGGCGCGTCGGCCGGCGACGCCGGTGCGGGGGGCGGCGGCGGCAGGTCGGCCGGGTCGGCGTCGGGGAGCGCGCCGTCGACGACGAGCATGTCGAGGCCCGGGCGCTCGGCGGCGAGCGCCGCGGCCATCGCCGGGTAGTCGAAGCCGCGGAAGACCGGCGGCACGCAGAACAGGCGCGCGCCGGTCTGGGCCAGCGCGAAGCGCGTCTCGCGCTCGCGCCAGATCGGCAGGATCGGGTTCTGCACCGCGCCGAGGCGCGCGAGCGCGCCGGCGAGCACGAGCGCGTCGAGCCCGGTCGGCAGCATCCACGACACCGGCGTGCCTTCCCGGACGCCGCGTGCGCGAAGCCCGGCGGCCGCGCGCTCGGCCGCGGCGCGGTAGCCGGCGAAGCTCAGCTCCCGGCCCGACTCGTCGACGGCGAAGCGCGCGTCCGGCGTCGCGGCGGCGCGCCGCTCGACGAGCTCCCAGAGCGTGTGCCCCGAGATCACCGCCCGGCGCCCGCGGTCAACGGCCGTCGGCCTGCGCCGCGCGCGCGCGCAGCGCGACCTTGTCGACCTTGCCGGCGGCGTTCGTCGGCAGCGCGTCGACGATCTCGACGCGCCGCGGGACCTTGTAGTTCGCCATCCGCTCGCGGCACCACGCGCGGATCGCGTCGGGGTCGGCCGGGCGGCCGGGCGCCGGCACGACGAAGGCCAGGCCGACCTCGCCCATCCGCTCGTCGGGGACGCCGATGACCGCGACCTGCGCGATCGCGTCGTGGGCGTACATCGCGTTCTCGATCTCGGCCGGGTAGCAGTTGAAGCCGCCGAGGATGAACATGTCCTTCAGGCGGTCGGTGATGCGGAGGTTCCCGCGCGCGTCGAGCACGCCGACGTCGCCGGTGTGGAGCCAGCCCTCGGCGTCGACCGCCTCGCGCGTCTGCTCCGGCGCGTCGAGGTAGCCGCGCATCACGTTGTAGCCGCGCACCTGGATCTCGCCCGGCTCGCCGCTCGGCACGTCCTTGCCGTCGGGGTCGACGCAGCGCACCTCGCAGCCGGGAATCGCGCGGCCCGAGGTCGTCGCGATCGTCTCGGCGTCGTCGTCGGGGCTGCACATGCTGACGGTGCCGCAGGCCTCGGTCAGGCCGTACGCGGTCAGCACGGTCTCGAAGCCGAGCTCGTCGCGCATGCGGCGCACCAGCTCGACCGGGATCGCCGCGGCGCCGGTGACGGCGAGCCGCAGCGACGAGAGGTCGGCGCGCTCGCGGCCGGGCGCCGCGAGCAGCGACTGGTAGATCGTCGGCGCGCCGGGCAGCACCTGGACGCGCTCGCGCTCGATCCGCGCGAGCACGCGCTCGGCATCGAACACCGCCTCGGGCAGCACCGTCGCGCCGCGCATCAGCGCCGCGAGCCAGCCGGCCTTGTAGCCGAAGGAGTGGAAGAAGGGCGCGACGACGAGGTAGCGGTCGCCCTCGCGGAGGCCTACGCCGGCCGACCAGGTCTCGTACACCGCGAGGTTCTGGCCATGCGCGGTCATCACGCCCTTCGGCGCGCCGGTGGTGCCGGAGGTGAAGATGACGTCGAGCAGGTCATCGGGCCCGATCGCGTCGGCGCGCCGCGCGGCCTCGGCGTCGGAGGCGCGTTCGGCGCCGGCGAGGAACGCCTCCCAGGTCTCTGCGCCGGCCGCGTCGCCGCGCAGCAGCACGGTCCGTTCGAGGTCGGGCAGGTCGTGGCCGGCGAGCAGGCCGACGTAGTCGGTGTCGAGGAATCCGGCGATCGTGCACAGCGCGCGCGCGCGGCTGCGGCGCAGGATGTCGGCGGCCTCGGCGCCCTTGTAGCGGGTCGAGATCGGCACCAGCACCGCGCCGGCGCACTGGAGGCCGAGCGCGGCGACGACCCACTCGGCGACGTTCGGCGCCCAGATCGCGACGCGGTCGCCAGTCGCGACGCCGTGGGCGAGGAATGCGCGCGAGGCGCGTCTCGTAGCAGCGCCGAGCTCGGCGAACGAGAGTCGAACGTCGCCGTCCTCGATCGCCGGACGCTCGCCGTAGCGGGCGACCGCCGCCGCGAGCAGGCGCGGCAGCGTGCGCTGTGCGGCGGGATCGGTCACCGGCGGGCCTGCGCTAGCATGCGAGCCGAAGCGTATCGTAATGTCCGCGCCGGCTGCGAGCGCCGCAGCGCCGCGAGGGAGCGCCGTGCAGCTGCGATTCGACGCCGAGGACGAGGCCTTCCGCCGCGAGTGCGCCGGCTGGCTCGAGTCCGAGCTCTCCGGGCCCTTCGCGGTGGCGCGCGGCCGCGGTGGGTCCGGCGACGAGACCGCGTGCGTCGACGAGCGACTCGCGTGGGAGCGCCGTCTCGGCGAGGCCGGCTGGATCGGGCTCGGCTGGCCCGAGAGCGCCGGCGGACGCGGCGCGTCGCTCGCGCGGCAGGTGATCTGGCACGAGGAGTACGCGCGCGCGCGCGCACCGGGCCGGATCGGACACATCGGCGAGAACCTGCTCGGCCCGACGCTGATCGCGTTCGCCAGCGAGGAGCAGCGGCGGCGCTTCCTGCCGCCGATCCTGCGCGGCGAGGAGCTCTGGTGCCAGGGCTACTCGGAGCCGAACGCGGGCTCCGACCTCGCGAACGTCCAGACGCGCGCGCACCTCGAGTCGGACGGGCGCGACGGCGGCGAGTGGGTGATCCACGGCCAGAAGGTCTGGACGTCGTGGTCGGAGTGGAGCCACTGGTGCTTCGCGCTCGTCCGCACCGACCCCGACGCGCCGAAGCACCGCGGGCTCTCGTACCTGCTCGTGCCGATGAAGCAGCCGGGCGTCGAGATCCGTCCGATTCCGCAGATCACCGGCACCGCGGAGTTCAGCGAGACCTTCTTCGACGGCGCGCGCACGGCGGCGTCGAACATCGTCGGGGCGCCGGGCGACGGCTGGAAGGTCGCGAACGGCACGCTCGCGTTCGAGCGCGGCGCGTCGACGCTCGGCCAGAACATCCTGTTCCAGAACGAGCTCGCCGAGATCATCGCCGTCGCGAAGCGCAACGGCGCGGCGCGCGACCCGCTGCTGCGCCAGCGGCTCGCCGACGCGTGGATCGGCCTCGAGATCATGCGTTACAACAGCCTGCGCATCCTCTCGGATGCCAGCGGACCGGCGGGCAGCGAGCTGCCGCCGGCGGCCTTCGTGACGAAGATCTACTGGGCCACCTGGCACCGCGAGCTCGGGAAGCTCGCGATGGACGTGCTCGGCCCGGAGGCGGAGATCGGCGAGGGCTTCCCGTACCGGCTCGGCGCGCTGCAGCGGCTGTTCCTCTTCACGCGCGCCGAGACGATCTACGCCGGCTCGAACCAGATCCAGCGCAACCTGATCGCCGAGCGCGCGCTCGGGCTACCGCGCGAGCCGGCAAGCCCGAAGGGCGCGCAGCGAGGCGCAGCCGAGCGAAGCTCGGACGGGGTGGCCTGATGTCGCTCACCCCGCCCTCCCCGCCCGCCGGCCACGGCCTGCTCGCCGGCAAGACCGTCGTCGTCACCGCCGCGGCCGGCACCGGCATCGGCTTCGCCGCGGCGAAGCGCTGCGTCGAGGAGGGCGCGCGCGTGCTGCTCAGCGACCGCCACGAGGCGCGCCTCGCCGAGGCGGCGGCGAAGCTCGCCGACGCCGGCGGCGCGCCGGCGCCGTCGCGCGTCTGCGACGTCACGCGCCAGGACCAGGTCGACGCGCTCGTCGCCGCCGCGATCGAAGAGCTCGGCCACGTCGACGTGCTGATCAACAACGCCGGGCTCGGCGGCTTCGCCGAGGTCGTCGAGATGACGGACGCCCAGTGGCACGGCGTGATCGACGTGACGCTGCACTCGGTGTTCCGCCTCACGCGCGCAGTGCTGCCGCACATGCTCGAGCGGCGCTCGGGCGCGATCGTCAACAACGCGTCGGTGCTCGGCTGGCGCGCGCAGCGGGGCCAGGCGCACTACGCCGCCGCGAAGGCCGGCGTGATGGCGTTCACGCGCTGCGCCGCGCTCGAGGCCGCCGACGCCGGCGTGCGGATCAACGCGGTCGCGCCGAGCCTCGCGATGCACGAGTTCCTGTCGAAGGTGACCCCCGAGGGACTCCTCGAGGAGCTCGTCGGCCGCGAGGCCTTCGGCCGCGCCGCCGAGCCGTGGGAGGTCGCGAACGCGATGGTCTTCCTCGCCAGCGACTACGCGTCGTACCTCACCGGCGAGGTGTTGTCGGTCTCGAGCCAGCACCCGTGATGCGCTGGAGGATGTGAGCCAGGTGCTGCGCGCGTTCCTGCGGGCGCTCTTCGCGGAGCTGCGAAGACGTGTCCGGGCCCGGTGGGCGTGCGCGCCGAGCAGTGCGGTGCCGTCTCCTTCCTCCAGCGCTTCGGCTCGGCGCTGAACCTGAACCTCCACGTCCACACGCTCGCGCTCGACGGCGCCTACCGATACGTCGCCGATCCGGCGGCGTCGCCGCCCTTCTTCGTCCTTCCGGTCGCCCACGCGCGACGACGTGGCGCGCGTCCTGGCGGGAACAGCGCGGCGGGTGCAACGGCTGCTCGAGACGCGCGCCGGGGACGACGCGGAAGACGCGCTCGCGCGCGATGAGCCGCTGCTCGCGTGCCTCGCTCAGGCTTCACTGCGCTCGCGGATCGCGCTGGGACCGCGACACGGCGAGCCGTGGCGCCGCGTGGGCGAACCGCTTCCTCGATGGGCTGCTCGACGCCGAGCTCGGCCTGCGCGAGGAGCGGCGGCTCTCGGGGCTTCCGACCGGACAGACGCTCGGCAACTTCGACTTCGCCTTCCAGCCCTCGGTGGAGAGAAGCCGACTCGAGACGCTCGCCACGTGTGCGTGGATCCGTGACAAGGAGAGCCTGCTCATCCAGGGGCCGCCCGGCGTGGGCAAGACCCACCTCGCGATTGCGCTCGGCGTGCGGGCGATCGAGAACGGCTTATCGGTCGCGTTTCATCGGCTCGAGGACCTGCTCGCCGCGCTCAAGCGCGACGCCGACCATGCGCCGCAGCGGCTGCGCCAGCGCAAGCACATGAACGTGGCGCTGCTCGTGATCGACGAGGTGGGCTTCGAGCCGATGACGCGCCACGAGGCGAGCCTCTTCTTCCGTCTGGTGTCGTACCGCTACGGGCGCGGCTCGATGCTGATCACCACGAACAAGGGGATCGCCGAGTGGCCGGGCGTGCTGGCGGGCGACGAGGTGCTCGCCACGGCGATCCTCGATCGTCTGCTCCACCGCAGCCACGTGCTCAACATCAGCGGGCGGAGCTACCGGCTGCGCGAGCTCGAGCGCGCCGCCACCGGCAACCGGACGACGACGAGCTGAG
>CAZQYK010000536.1:0-20537 GCA_964597285.1 uncultured Spirochaetales bacterium | reverse complement strand
TCTGCGTCGAGCCCGAGCGCGCCGAGCGCGCTGCGGACCGCGTCGTAGACGTGGTTCGCCGGCTCGTGCGACGGGCTGTCGCCGAGCAGGTCCGCCAGCTCCGGGAAGGCCTTGCCCGGGCCGAAGGGCGGCGCGAGCCCGGCGTAGTGCGGCAGCGTGCGCGCGAGCCCGACGCGGATCACGGCGTTTCGACGAGCTCGGGGGCCGGCGGATCCACGAACATGCGGCACCACAGCTCGAGGCAGATCATCGAGAAGATCGTGTAGGTCGCGTCGATGCGGCGCTCGGCGTTCAGGTGCACCATCGCGCGCACCGCGCCGGGGTCGAAGATCCCGCGCGCGCGCAGTGCGTCCTCGGAGAGCACCTCCTCGACGAGCGGTCGCAGGTCGCGGCGCAGCCAGTGGCGCAGCGGCGCGCCGAAGCCCGTCTTCTCGCGGTGCAGCACCTCGTGCGGCAGGTACGGCTCCATCGCCTTGCGCAGCACCCACTTGCCGACGCGCCCGCGCTGCTTGTAGTGGAGCGGGAGCCGCGCGGCCAGCGACACGAGCTCGGGGTCGAGCAGCGGCACCCGCACCTCGACGCCGTTCGCCATCGAGACCTTGTCGACGTAGTTCAGGTTGTGGTCCGCGAGGAAGAACTTCGCCTCGAGGTGCAGCATGCGGTTCAGAGGGGGCACCGACGGAGCCAGCTCGGCCAGCGTCCGCTCGACGACGCTCTCGCCCGGCGCGGCGAAGTGCGCGCGCAGCTCCGGGCGGAAGAGCGGCCGCACCAGCTCGGGGGCGATCCACCAGAAGTAGCTGTGGATGCGGGCATCGCCGTCGAGCTCCGCGTAGCGCATGGCCTTCGCGAGCCGACGGCGCCCCTCGCTCGTGGGGTGGATGCGCTCGCTCGCGCGGCGCATCAGCGTGCGCGCGCCCGGCGGGAGCCAGGACCACAGCGGCTCCATCTGGAGCGCGTAGTGGCGGCGGTAGCCGGTGAACACGTCGTCGCCGCCGGCGCCCGACAGCAGCACCTTGATGTCGTGCTCGCGCGCGAGGCGGCTGATGTAGAGCGCGTTGATCGGCGCCGGGTCGGCCTGCGGCTCGTCGAGGTGGAAGACCATCCGGGGCAGGTCGCGGACCATCTCCGAGCCGACCCAGATCGTGTGCAGATCGACGCCGATGTGCCGGGCCACGCGCTCGGCATAGGGCAGGTCGGCCGCCATGCCCTCGGTGCGCGCCTCGGCGTCCCTGAAGCCGATCGTGAAGCACTGCATCCGCTCGCCGCCGAGCTGGCGCTGCGCCAGCGCGACCACCGAGCTCGAGTCGAGGCCGCCCGACAGGAACGCGCCGACCGGGACGTCGGAGACGAGCTGTCGCTCGACGGCGCGGTGCAGGTACTTGCGCACCTGGACGATCGCGTCGAACTCCGGCCAGTCGACCGGCTCCTGGTCGTAGGGCAGCTCGTAGAAGCACCACTGGCGCTCGACGCGCCCGTCGCGCACGCGCAGCGCGTGGCCGGGCTGGAGCTTGTGCACGCTGCGCAGCACGCTGAGCGGCGACGGACACCACAGGTAGGTGAGGTGGCTGCGGATCGCCTCCGGGTCGAGCGTGCGGTCGATCGAGGGCTCGTGCAGCAGCGACTTCATCTCGCTCGCGAAGAGCGTCCCGCGCGGCGTGCTCGCCCAGTAGAGCGGCTTGACGCCGAAGCCGTCGCGCGCGATCAGCAGCTCGCCGCTGCGCGCGTCCCAGAGCGCGAACGCGAAGATGCCGTTCAGGCGCTCGAGCAGCTTGTCGCCGTCTCGCAGGTAGAGGTTCAGCAGAACCTCGGTGTCGGAGTCGCTGTGGAAGGCGTAGCCGTCGGCGACGAGCTCGCGGCGCAGCTCGCGGTAGTTGTAGATCTCGCCGTTGTAGACGATCGCGACGCGGCGCGTGACGTCCCACATCGGCTGGTGGCCGCGCGGCGACAGGTCGATGATCGAGAGCCGGCGGTGGGCGAGGCCGGTGCGCCGCTCCGCGTCGAACCAGGCGCCCCGGTCGTCGGGGCCGCGGTGCGCCATCGCGGCGCTCATGCGCTCGAGCAGGCGCTCGTCGAAGTCCCCCTGGAAGCCGGCGATGCCGCACATCGTGGTGCCTCCCCCGTGCGCGCGCTCACGCGTCGATCCTACCGACCTTCGACTTCACCGCGCGGAACTTCCCGTTCGGCTCGCGCGGGATCTGGTCGACCATGCGGATGCGGATCTCGATCTCGTTGCCGAGGCGCGTGCGCGCCTCCTTCAGCAGCACGAAGGAGCTCGCCTCGGTGTAGCCCTCGCGCGGCACGACGAGGATGTCGACCGCGTTGCGCGTCTCCTGGACGATCTGGGCCTCGGCGACGTGGTACTGCTGCTTGAAGATGTGGTCGAGGCGGCCGATCAGCCGCCCGTCGGGGGTCAGCACGTAGTCCTCGACGCGGCCGTCGACCTGCTGGAAGACGTCGCCGGGCCGACCGCAGGGGCAGGTCCCGGGCAGGCGCGTCCCGACGTCGCCGATGCGGTAGCGGAACATCGGCGTCGCGTCTCCGGCGAGGCCGGTGACGAGCAGCGGGCCGGTGACCGATCCGTCGCGGTCCGCGTCGCCCTCGACCTCGACGATGCAGAACTCCATGTCGACGTGCAGGAAGCCCCGCTCGCACTCCGTCATCGACACCGACTTCTCGCTGACGCCGTAGCGGTCGCGCACCGGCGCGGCGAAGGCCTTCTCGATCGTCTCGCGCTGGAAGGCGAGCAGCGATTCCGACGACGTGAACACCGCGGCGACGCGGCCCGGCGGCAGCGGGCGGCTGGCCTCGAGCATCGCGCGCGCGATCAGGTGGATCGCCGACGGGTAGCCCTCGACGTAGCGTGCCGGGAGCGCGTGCACCTCTTCGACGTAGTCGCGCAGGTTGACCGGCGTCATGTGGTAGACGCTGAAGAGCGTGCGGCGGTCGAAGGCGCTCTTGCGCCAGAAGGGCGGCGCGGACTGGTCGAAGGGGACGATGATGTTGCCGTTGAAGGTGAGGTTCGGGTCGGTCGGGTCCGAGACGCCGCAGCTGCGCCGCATGCGCCACACCGTCGCGTACTCTTCGGCGAGCGTCTCCGAGGTGCACCACAGCGGGAGCGAGGTGCCGGTCGTCCCGCTCGTGTGACCCCGCACGAGGCCTCCGCGCGGCAGGTCGCGCGCGAAGAAGGCCTCGGGCTCGTCGCGGTAGGCCCACTTCTCGAGCGGCGGGATCGCGGCGAGCGTCTCGCGGATCGCCCGGGCGGGATCGGCCGCGCGCGACGGCGCGGGGAGGTCGCGGTAGTAGGGGACGTGCGCGCGCGCGCGCCGGACCAGCGCGTCGAGACGCTGCCGCTGGAGCTCGTGGAGGCGCTCGATCGGCCACGCGGCGGTCTCCTCCCACTCGGCGAGTCGGCGCCAAAAGTGCCGGCTGAAGCGCGCCCGGAAGCGCGCGTAGCCGGCGGCGCTACAGACCCAGTTCTGGGCGAGGATCGGGAGCGCCGGGTAGGTCCGATCGGAGAGTCGGCGCAGCGTTCCCATGCGGAGACCGTCGTCTAGACCGGGACGTAGCGCCCCAGGTCGGCGAGCACACTCGGGGCGAGCTCGCGGAAGGCGCGCTCGGCGCGCTCCTCGTCGCCGCGGACGATCGGCACGGTGAAGCGCACCAGCGACCCGTCGGTGCGGCCGCGCGTCGCGCGGTCCCAGCCGACGTAGACGATCTTCTTCCAGTCCTCGGCGATCACGCGCCCGGCCGACTGGTACCAGTAGTAGACGAGCTGCCGCGACTCGCCCTTCGCGATCACGAGCCGCTTGGCGCGGGCGCCCTCCTGCGGGAGGCCGGGCAGGTCGAGCAGCACGGTGCGGTTTCCGATGATGTCCCAGCCGGAGCCCGGCAGGCAATGGGCGGGCGGATGGATCGCGTTCTCGCCCGAGCCGCCGCCCTGCTCGCGGATCTGGGTCGCGTGGTAGCCGACGTAGACGCCGACGACCTGCGCGTCGCGCCGGTAGTCGCAGATCAGGTAGTCGGTGGCGCCGAGGTTGCGCAGCACGTCGGCCGAGATGTACTCGCGCTCTGCGCAGCGCCAGTCGTCGAAGACCATCGGGAACGACGCGAAGCTCTCGCGCGGCGGAATGACCGACTCGCGGGCCATCCAGTGGTAGATGTACGCGTTCAGCGCCAGGAAGCCGACCGCGACGAGCAGCTTGATCATGCGGGCCTCCGCTTCTTCTTCTTCGCCCCGAGGCCGGGGAAGAGCCTCGTGATCAGCCAGGCCTCGGCGAGCAGCAGACAGAATGCCAGACCGAAGGTGAAGAATCCCTCCGTCTGGTGGATCACGCCCTGGGCAGCCTGCTGGCCCCACCACGACGAGAGAACGACGGTGATCGCGACGCGCACCGCGTTGACGAGCACGGCGATCGGGATCGTCGACGCGACGAGGATCACGCGCTCGGTCCAGCTCTTGCGGAAGAAGTACGCGAAGACGACCCCGAGCGTGCCGAGCGCCATCAGCGAGCGCAGCCCGCTGCAGGCCTCGGCGACGAAGAGCCGGAAGTCGCCCGGAAGGTGGATGATGTTCCCCTCGCGCATCACCGGCAGGCCGAAGTACTGCACCGTGCTGACGGCGAGGTCGGCGGCGATCAGCTGGAGCGGGAACGCGATCACGTTCACGAGCGACTGCGGCAGCGGGACCATCAGGAACAGGAAGAGCAGCGGGAAGGCGAGGATCCGGTAGACCGGCAGCCCGAGCAGCAGCAGCACCATCCCGTTCAGCGTCAGCACGAAGCCGGTGCGCATGCTCATCAGCTCGACGCCGAGCCGACCCACCGCGAGCGCCAGCGCACCCAGCAGCAGCGGCAGCAGGCCCGACCAGCTCGGCTCGATCGGCGCGTGCGCGAGCTTGCGCCGGCGCTCCCACGCGAAGTAGAGCGCGAGCGGCGCGATCAGGAATCCGTGCGAGTAGTCCGGGTCGGCGCGCCAGTGCTGGACCATGTAGTAGAGCACCGGCGCGAACACGGCGACCGCGCCGATGCAGGCCGCAATCGCGCTCGCCGCCGCAAAGCGGCGGCCGCCGGCCCCCGCGAGGGCCGAGGGTGCGCTCACCTCCGTGGCCAATCCGCCGACCTCAGAAGAGCGCGTAGATGAACGGCGCGACCGCGGAGCCCTGCGTCAGCACGATCAGCACCGACAAGAGCAGCATCGTCACGACGATCGGACCGAGCCACCACTTCTTCCGGACCCGCATGAAGGACCAGAGCTCGCCGAAGATTCCCAGGCGGCTTCCACCGGACTTGGCCATCTCGCTTCTCCCGTGATTCTCCGCTGGGACGCCGTCGGCCCTCGCGGCGTTCCTCAATCGAGCTCGTAGATCTCGCGCCAGTCGACGTCCTCGCGCAGCTCGGGCTGCTCGTTCTTGAGCAGGATCTGGTTGCCGAGCACCAGGACGTCCATGTTCGTGCGCATGAAGCACAGGTAGGCGTCTTCGGGCGAGCAGACGATCGGCTCGCCGCGGACGTTGAAGGAGGTGTTGATCAGCACCGGACAGCCCGACTTGCGGTCGAACTCGGCGAGCAGGTCGTAGAACTCCGCGTGCTGGTCGCGGCGCACGGTCTGGAGGCGGGCCGAGCCGTCGACGTGGGTCACCGCCGGGACGTCGCGCCCCTCCTTCACCTGGCAGACCAGCAGCATGTACGGGCTCTCGCGGTCGATGTCGAACCACTCGCCGGCCTTCTCTTCGAGGCAGGCCGGCGCGAAGGGGCGGAAGCTCTCGCGGAACTTGATCTTCAGGTTCACGCGCTGCCAGTTCTCGCGGTTGCGCGCGTCGGCGAGGATGCTGCGGCTTCCGAGCGAGCGCGGGCCCCACTCCATGCGGCCCTGGAACCACCCGACCACGGCCTGCTCGTCGTCGAGCAGGCGCGCGGTCTCCCGGATCATCTCGTCGCGCGGCAGCGTGCGGTACGGCACGCCGCGCGCGTCGAGGAAGCGCTGGATCGCGTCGTCGGAGTACGCCGGGCCCCAGTAGCAGTGGTCCATGCGGTGCGCGCGCGGCTTGCCGAGCACGGCGTTGTGCACGAAGAGCGCCGCGCCGAGCGCGCCGCCGGCGTCGCCGGCCGCGGGCTGCACCCAGAGGTTCTCGAAGGGTCCCTCGCGGACGATCCGACCGTTCGACACGCAGTTGAGCGCGACGCCGCCGGCCATGCACAGGTTCGGCAGCTTCGTCGTGCGGTGCAGGTCGCGCACCATCGCGAGCACGATCTCCTCGGTGACCTTCTGGATGCTCGCGGCCATGTCCCAGTGGAACTGCTCCATCGGGCCTTCCATGTCGCGCACCGGATGGCCGAAGAGCCGCGCGAAGCGGTCGTTCGTCATCGTGAGGCCGTAGTCGTACGCGAAGTACTTCATGTTCAGCTTGAACGACCCGTCCTCGCGCAGGTCGACCAGCTCGTCGAAGATCTTCTGGGCGTACTTCGGCTCGCCGTAGGGCGCGGCGCCCATCACCTTGTACTCGGCGCTGTTGACCTTGAAACCCAGGTAGTAGGTGAACGCGCTGTAGAGCAGGCCGAGCGAGTGCGGGAAGCGGATCTCCCGCGTCAGCTCGAAGGAGTTCCCGCGCCCGACGCCCTGCGTCGTCGTCGCCCACTCGCCGACGCCGTCGCAGGTCAGGATCGCCGCCTCCTCGAAGGGCGAGGCGAGGAAGGCCGACGCGGCGTGCGACTGGTGGTGCTCGGCGAAGAGCACCTCGCCCTCGTAGCCGAAGCGCTTGCCGATCAGGTGCGGGATCCAGAGCTTCTCCTTCATCCACACCGGCATCGACTTCGTGAACGACGGCAGCGAGCGCGGGAAGGTCGCGATGTAGGTCATCAGGATGCGCTCGAGCTTGACGAAGGGCTTGTCGTAGAACGCGACGTATTCGACGTCGTCGATCGTCAGGTTCGCGGCCTCGAGGCAGTACCTCACCGCCTGCTCGGGCAGGTCGGGGTCGTGGCGCTTGCGCGTGAAGCGCTCCTCGTGCGCGGCGGCCACGAGCTGGCCGTCGACCAGCAGCGCCGCGGCCGAGTCGTGATAGAAGGCAGAGATCCCGAGGATGTTCACGTCCGTGCTCCGAGAGGGCCGCGCCGCGAGCGCCGCAGCGTCAGGTCAACAGCTTCGCGCGCTCGAGGTCGGTGCCGCCGCTCTCCGAGGGCTTCCACGCGCTGCCGGCCGCGTGCAGCGAGCGCTTGTCGAGATGATCTCGGCGCGCCAACGCCACCGCGATCGACGCGGGGCCGATCAGGGTCACGTAGAAGAGCGCGAGGATCAGCAGCGTCTGCACCGCGCCGAAGCGCATCGCGATCACGGTCCAGCCGTCGAGCAGCTTGCGCCCGAGCCCTCTCCGCCCGTCACTGACCACGCGATCTCCCGTCTGCGGAGAAACCCCGCCCCTCTGACTTGAGTGGCGGTCGCCTCGGGCCCGGTGTCGCCGCGAGGCGCGCCGCCGCTCCGCAGGCTCGCGGGGGCGCCGCCGCTAGGGAACGTCGGCTGGCCACCCCGAGGCGCTTGAGTATTGCCTGTCGCGCCGCGGTTGAAAACCATCTCCCCCCAGGGGCATCGCCGGAGGAAAGTCGCTTCCACCGGGTGACGGATCTTCCCAAAGACGGAAAGATCTTTCACACTGACAGGTCGTCCGGACGATCTCCCTCGGCGCTGCGGTCCCCGGTCTCCGGGCCGGTTCCTCGTCGCCCTCCGGACGGCCAAGGAGAGCTCCGCATGTCCCCTCGTGCCTCGCTGGCGGCACAAGACGCCGCCGAGCCGTTCCGGGTCCTCGTTATCGACGACGATCCCGGCGTCCGCGACTACATGGAGGCGCTCGTCTCGCGCCAGGGCTTCCGCGTGTTCGTCGCCGCCGACGCCGAGCAGGCGCTGTCCGGGCTCGACGACTCGCGGCCCGACGTGATCACCCTCGACGTCGTGCTGCCCGGCATGGATGGGCTGGAGACGCTCAAACGGCTCAAGCAGCGGCTGCCCGACGTGCCGGTCGTGATGCTCTCGGGCCACGGTCAGGCGCGCAACATCGTCGAGGCGATGCGGCTCGGCGCCTCGGACTTCCTGCGCAAGCCCTTCGAGGTCGAGGAGCTCGAGCTGGCGTTCCAGAAGGCGCTCGAGAAGCGCGCGCTGAAGCAGGAGATCGAGCGTCTGCGCGGGCGCGCGCGCTCCGAAACCGAGCTGCTGCTGCTGTGCGGCGACAACCCGAAGATGCGCGAGGTGCGCGAGATCATCGAGCAGGTCGCCGACACCGACATCACCGTGCTCGTGCGCGGCGAGAGCGGCACCGGCAAGGAGCTCGTCGCGCGGACGATCTTCCAGCTCTCGGGCCGCCGCGAGCAGCCCTTCGTCAAGGTGAACTGCGCGGCGCTGCCGTCGGAGCTGCTCGAGAGCGAGCTCTTCGGCTTCGAGAAGGGCGCGTTCACCGGCGCGCAGAAGCGCAAGCTCGGCAAGTTCGAATTCGCGAACAACGGCGTGATCTTCCTCGACGAGATCAGCGAGAGGCACCCGGGCCTCCAGGCGAAGCTGCTCCAGGTGCTCCAGGACGGCGAGTTTTCGCGCCTCGGCGGCGAGAGCGACGTGCACGTCGACGCGCGCGTGATCGCCGCGACCAACCGGAACCTCGAGGAGGCCGTCGCCGACGGGAGCTTCCGCGAGGACCTCTACTACCGGCTCAACGTCGTCACGGTGCACCTGCCGCCGCTGCGCGAGCGGACCGACGGCATCCCGCTGCTGGTCGACCACTTCCTGCGCAAGAACAACGCCGAGTACAACAAGGACCTGAAGGCGCTGTCGAACGAGACGATGGACGTGTTCATGAAGTACCAATGGCCTGGAAACGTCCGCGAGCTCGAGAACATGGTGCGCCGGATGGTGGTGCTCGGCAGCGAGGCGACCGTGCTCGAGGAGATCTCGCTGCGGGGAAAGACCCCCGTTCGCGCGTCCGCGCCGCCGCCCGAGCCCGGCCTCGACCTGGACGCGCTCGGCGCCGACCTCGCGAAGGGGGAGTCGATAGATCTCAAGGCGATCTCGCGACGTGCCGCTCAAGTTGCGGAGAAACGTGTGATCGAGCGTGTCCTCCAGCAGACCCGTTGGAACCGCAAAGAGGCGGCCGAGAAGTTGCAGATCAGCTACAAGGCGCTGCTCTACAAGATGAAGGAAAACGGACTGAGCGAAGGCCGTTAGGGCCTAGCGAATTCCAGGGGGTCTGTCGGGTGATGCGTGTTCGTGAGAGTCGCGTTCTGAGCTTCGTGTGGGTGGTGGCGCTGGCGTGCCTGGCTTCGGCCGGGTGCAACACGCGCCCGCTGAGCCCGCCGCCGCCCGATCCGACTCCCATGGACCGCGATCCGTACACCATCGGTGTGACGGACGTGCTCCGGATCAGCGTGTGGAAGAACCCGGAGATGACGGTCGACGTTCCGGTACGCACGGATGGCATGATCTCGGTGTCCTTGATCGACGACGTCCAGGCCGAGGGGCTGACTCCGCAGGAGCTCAAGGAGGTGATCACCCGCGAGCTCTCGGAGTACATCGAGTCCCCGGACGTCACGGTGATCGTGCTGGGGATGAACAGCCGCTTCGTGTCGGTGATGGGCGAGGTCGGGCAGGACATGCGGGTGCCTCTGACGCGCGACCTGCGCGTGCTCGAGGCGATCGCGTCGGCGGGCGGCTTCACGACCTACGCCGACAAGCGGGACGTGCGGATCGTGCGGCGGAACGACGACGGGACGGAGGCGGAGTATCGCTTCGATTACCCCGCCTACATCCGGGGCCGAGCACCGGGCACGAACATCGTTCTCCAGCACGGAGACACGATCATCGTGCCCGACTGAGGTCACGATGTCGCAGCGCGCGTTCCCCGCGATCCTGATCGCCACCGCCCTGGTCTGTCCGGCGTACGGCGCGGATCTCACCCTGGCGTTGGGAGGTGAGGTCGAGTACGACGACAACGTCTTCCGCCGCACGCGCGACGAGAAGAGCGACGTGCTGTTCCGGATTCGTCCCGCGCTGCGGGTCCACGAGGACCGCGGCCACGACGTGAACTTCTCGCTCGGCTACGAGCTGCCGGCCGAGTTCGCGGTCGAGAACAACCGCGAGCTCCAGGACGTCGACCACATCGTCGACGGCGACGTCACCTACCGCGTCAACGAGCGCGTCCGGGTCTTCCTCAGCGACCGCCTGCGCTTCCTGCGCAGCACGCTGCGCACCGAGCGCGTGAGCGGCGAGCCCGACATCGTCGGCGGCGCGCTGCTGGGCAACGAGCGCGACGAGGTGACGCTGAACGACGGCTCGATCGGCGTTTCGTACCTATTCGCTCCGCGCCTCCAGGGCAGCTTCGTCGCGTCGTCGACCTACTTCGACTCGACGCGCGACGACCGCTCCGAGAACTTCTCGGTCGGAGGACAGCTCGGCGCCGACTACGTGCTGCGTCCGCGGCACCAGATCGGCGGCCGGCTGCGATACACCTACCAGGAGTTCGAGGAGCACGACTTCTTCACCGGCAGCACCTCGCACACGGTCGGTGGGGCCGCGTCGTGGCGCTGGCTGGTCGACCCGACGCTGACGCTCGAGCTCAGCGCCGGCCCGTCCTACCTGTCGAGCAAGCAGGAGGACGCCGCGGCCTTCCGGAGCGAGCCGATCGTTCCCTTCGAGGCGCTGCCGGCCGGTCTCACGCTGAGCGCTTTCGACAAGAACCTCAACCCGGTGACCCGGACCGTGACGCCGGGGAGCATCTTCGTGCCGAGCGCATTCGTGCTGCCGGGCGCGGCGCCGAACTGCATCGCCGTCGACGGCATCCAGACCACGGCGGGCTGCGTGTCGAACATCATCTTCGATCCCGCCATCGGAGACGAGGCCGACGACGTGAACGCGATCGTGAACAACCCGATCGCGGTTGCGAACTCGAACCCGCGAGGCCGGCGCTCCGACCGGATCACGATCTTCGCGAGCGCCGTGGTCAGCAAGCGCTGGACGCCGACGCTGGCCAGCGCGCTGCGCTACTCGCGCGACCAGGGCAACGCGTCGGGGCTCGGCGGCACCGTGATCGTCGACGCCGTTTCGGGCGCCACGACCTGGGACTTCGCCGAGCGCTGGCAGCTCGCCGTGCGCGGCGACTGGACGAACCGCGAGTCGGCGTTCCGGCAGCAGCGCACCTTCGACCAGGTCACGCCGACCGCTGCGAGTGCTATCCCCGGGGGGAGTGGCACCGGCGCGGTTCAGCTCGCGGCGCGCAACGGCGTGGCGTTCAACACCAGCGAGGAGGCCGAGATCGACACGAGGCGCTGGGGCGTCGGGGGCCGCATCACCCATCGGCTGTTCCGGACCACTCTAGTGTACGTGCAGCTGCGCTACGACTACCAGGAATCCGATCTCGGAACGCGCGGGCGCAGCTCGGATTTCGAGAACATCCTCGCCACGTTCGGCGTCCGACATACGTTCGAGCCGATCAAGCTGTGGTAACCCGACCCCGGATCCTGCCCGAATGAACGCTGACGGCGGCCTCCAGATCAACGAGATCGGCGCGATCCTGCGCCGGCGCGCCAAGGTCGTCGCGGCGACGGCGCTCGGGGTGATCCTCGCGGTCTACTGGATCGCGATGGCGCTGCCGAACAGCTACACGAGCTACGCGACCGTGCTCGTCGAGCCGCAGGCGGTCGCGGAGGATCTCGTCAAGGCGGGCGTCGCCGAGAGCGACCTGAACCAGCGCCTGCACCTGATGACCGCGCAGATCCTCTCGCGGCCGCGCCTGTCGCGCATCATCGACGAGCATGGGCTCTACAAGGAGGAGTCCGAGTACCTGCTGCGCGAGGAGATCATCGACCTGATGCGCGAGCGGGTGCGCGTCGAGCCGGTCATCCCGGAGCTGCAGCAGAGCCTCGGCGGACGCCGCGCCGAGCTCGCGATCAACGAGTTCCGGATCATCTTCGACGACTACGACCCGATCGTCGCCCGCGACGTCGCACAGCGCCTCGCGAACGACTTCATCGAGACCCACATCCAGAAGCGCGTCCAGGTCTCGCAGAAGAGCCAGGAGTTCATCCAGAGCGAGCTCGACCGGCTGGCGACGCGCATCCGCGCCGCCGAGGCGGAGATCGCCCGCGTCAAGAACGACAACCCCGGCCGGCTGCCCGAGGACATGGTCGCGAGCCAACGCCGGCTCGAGCGCATCCTCGGCGACCTCGCGGTGGCGCGCCGCTCCCTCGCCGAGGCGCAGAGTGACGAGTCCTTCTACGCGAGTCAGGCGCGCCTGCACCTGCCGAACGACGACGCGAGCCCGGTGCGGCGGCTCGAGCTCCTGAAGCTGCAGCTCGCCGAGTACGAGTCGCGCGGCTTCACCGAGAAGCACCCGGACATCATCAAGACGCGCGAGGAGATCGCTCGCCTCCAGAAGACGATCGAGCAGGAGGATGCGCAGGCGCAGGAGACGGTTGCGCTGACGCCGCTGGCCCAGCAGACCGAAGCCCAGGCGCGCCGCGCGGCGCTCCAACGCGCCGCGGGGGGGGGGGGGGTCGCGCGGCGCGAGGTGGTGCGCGCGGAGGTCATCGCCCGGATCGCCGCGACGCCGACGGTCGCCGAGCAGCTCGACGTGCTCAAGCGCGAGTACGAGCACATGTTCAACACCTTCCAGGACTTCTCGAAGCGCAACACCGAGGCCACGGTGCAGGCGCAGCTCGAGCGCCGCCAGCTCGGAGAGCAGTTCCGGGTGCTGGAGCCCGCGTTCGAGGCACCGGAGCCGACGGCTCCGAACCGCGCGCTGATCATGGTGCTCGGCGTCGTGTTCGCGCTGATGATCGCTGGCGGCACCGGAATCGTGCTCGAGGCGCTGGATACTTCGGCCCACGACGCGCGGCAGCTCCAATCGCGCCTGCAGCTGCCGGTGCTCGCGTCGATCCCGCGCATCTGGCTCGAGTCCGACCGCCTGCGCCAGCGCCGCCGCCGCGTGCGCGTGGCCTTCGCGACCGCGGGCGTCATCGTGTTCGCGCTCGTCGGCGGCGCGGGGAACTACGTCTGGGTGAATGGACTCCCGCGCTTCCTCAGCGCCGTCACGACCAGCCCGCAGGCGCCCGCGCCGGCGCCGCCCTCCGCGCCGACCGCGGCGGCCGAGGGCTAGCCCGTGTACCTCGAGTTCTACGGCCTGGTCCGGCCGCCCTTCGAGATGACGCCGGACCCGTCCTTCCTGTACCTCGGCGAGACCCACCGCGAGGGCCTCGCAATGCTGCACTACGCGCTCCAGGCGCGGAAGGGCTTCGTCGCGCTGACCGGCGAGGTGGGCACCGGCAAGACGACGCTCGTGCACGCGCTGCTGTCGCAGCTCGAGCCCGGCGTGCCGTCGGCCTTCATCTTCAACCCGAGACTCGACCCGCTCGACTTCCTGCACCTGCTCTTCGACGAGTTCGGGATCGAGGCGGAGTGCCGCACGAAGGCCGAGTATCTGATGGCCCTGAACCACTACCTGATCGACTGCCTGAGCCGCGACCACATCGCGCTGCTGATCATCGACGAGGCCCAGAACCTCTCGGCGGAGATGCTCGAGGAGGTGCGGCTGCTCTCGAACCTCGAGACGCCGACCTCGAAGCTGATCCAGATCATGCTGGTCGGGCAGCCCGAGCTCGACGACATGCTCGACCAGCCCTCGCTGCGCCAGCTGCGCCAGCGCATCGTGCTGCGCCACCAGCTGCGGCCCTTCGGTCCCGAGGAGCTCGACCACTACGTCGACGAGCGGCTGCGCCTTGCGGGCTACACCGGAAAGGGCATCTTCAACCGCTCGGCGCGCAAGAAGCTATTCGTGGTGACCGGCGGCGTGCCGCGACTGGTCAACGTGGTGTGCGACTCTGCGCTGCTGCTGGGCTACTCCCGGGAGCAGGCGACGATCGACGGAAGGATCATTCACGAGGCGGCCGCGGAGCTGCGGCTGGCGGAGGGGGCCGCCCCGGCTCCCGACCCGGAGCCCGAGGCGCACGCGGTCGCGGCGCGCGCCGAGGTGGCGGAGGACCCGTCGGAGGAGCCCCGTGCCGGGAGGACGGAGCCCGCCGAGGCCCGGCCGAAGCGCCGCCGGCGCTTCCACTGGTTCGGCCTGTTCGACTGACGTTCCTGCAGCGGGAGAGGCAGAGGGGATCGGATGGCCAAGGTCTACGACGCGCTTCGGCGAGCGGAGGAGGAGCGGCGACGCCGCTCCGACGAGCCGCTGCCGGCCGTCGCACGTCTGGAGTGGGAGCCGGAGGTTCCGCTCGAGGAGGAGGCCGGCCCTGCCCGCAAGCGCGAGCCGCTGTGGCGACGCCTGCGCCTGCGCCGCAAGGGCGCCGTGGCGGACCTCGCCGGCGACATCAACAAGCGCCGCGTCACGCTGCTCCAGCCCGATTCCTACGTCGCCGAGCAGTTCCGCGCGCTGCGCGGCCGCATCGACGCGATGGTCACGCCCGACCGCCCGCTGCGCACGATCGCGCTCGCGAGCGCGCTGCCCGGCGAGGGCAAGACGACCGCGGCGATCAACCTCGCGCTCGTCACCGCGCTCTCGGTCGGGCGCCGCGTGCTGCTCGTCGACTGCGACCTGCGCCGTCCGAACGTGCACCGCGCGCTCGGCATCCGGCCCGAGGCGGGCCTGGCCGAGGTGCTCTCCGGCGACGCGACGCTCGACCAGGCGATCGCGCGCGCCGAGGGCGCGGACCTCGACGTGCTGCCGGTCCGTACGCGGCCGTCGAACCCCTCGGAGCTGCTCGGCTCGCCCGGCATGGCGAAGCTGATCGTCGAGCTCGCGAGCCGCTATGACCGCGTGATCCTCGACACGCCGCCCGCCCTCGGGCTGCCCGACGCGAAGGCCGTAGCCGACCAGTGCGACGGGCTCGTGATGGTCGTGCGCGCCGACAGCACGCCGCAGGAGGACGTCCAGACGGTGCTCGAGCTCCTGGACCGTCGCCGCGTGCTCGGCCTCCTGCTGAACGGCTCGACCGCGGAGCAGGGCCGGTACGGCTACGCGAGCTAGCGTCGGCTCCGCCAGCCCCAGGGAGCCGAGGTCCCGAGGATCATGGAACCGCTCGAGATCGCCATCCCGCTCGCGGTCGCCTTCCTGGCCAGCATCGCGCTGACCCCGACCGTCGGCGCGCTGGCGCTGCGCGCCGGCGCGATCGACCGCCCGAGCGCGCGCGGGGTCAGCGTGCGCCCCGACATGCCGCTGTGGGGCGGCCTCGCGGTCGCGCTGGCGTTCGCGATCGCGCTGCTCGCGACCTTCGCGTTCTCGGAGGTCGCACAGCAGGCTCCGCACTACCCCGTGGTGCTCGGCGGCACCGCGCTGATCGTCGTGACCGGACTGTGGGACGACCGCTTCGGCCTGTCCGCGTGGCCGAAGCTCACCTGTCAGCTCGCCGCCGCGTCGCTGGCGGTGCTCGGCGGCTTCGAGATCGCACGCCTGACCGATCCGTTCACGATGCAGATCGTCGACCTGCCGCGCTGGATCGTGTGGCCGGTGTCGCTGCTGTGGATCGTCGGGATCACGAACGCGGTGAACCTGCTCGACGGGCTCGATGGTCTCGCGAGCGGAGTCGGGGCGATCATCGGCGCGACGCTGACGCTGATCGCCTTCCACGCAAGCCAGCCGCTCGGCGTCTGCATGGGGCTCGCGCTGGTCGGAGCGCTGCTCGGCTTCCTGCCGCACAACTTCGCGCCGGCGCGCCTGTTCCTCGGCGACACCGGATCGATGTTCGTCGGCTTCGTCCTCGCGCTGCTCGCGCTCGAGGGCTACCGCCGCGTCTCGCTGATCACCTTCGTCGTTCCGCTGCTCGCGCTCGCGATGCCGATCCTCGACACGACGCTGTCGGTCGTGCGGCGCGTGCGGCTCGGAACGCCGATCCTGTCGGCCGACCGCATGCACCTGCACCACCGGCTGCTCGCCTCCGAGGGCTCGACGCGGGCCGCGGTGCTGCAGTTCTATCTGGTGACCGGGGCCTTCTGCCTGATCGCGCTCTCGTTCACGAAGCTCCAGGGCGTCTCCGCCGCGGTGTTCCTGCTGGCAGTCGTCGCGCTGACGCTGCGGCTGCTGTGGAACGTCGGCGTGCTGCGGGTCGAGGACGCCGCCGGCGGGCGGCCCGGCGGTGAGGACGCTCCGTGAGTCGCGCGCTGATCACCGGCATCACCGGCCAGGACGGCTCGTACCTGGCCGAGCTGCTGCTGGACAAGGGCTACGAGGTGCACGGGGTCGTGCGCCGTTCGAGCACCGAGACCTTCGAGCGCATCGACCACCTCGGCGACCGCGTGACGCTCCACCAGGCCGACCTGCTCGACCAGAGCTCGCTCGTGCACGTGCTGCGCGCCGCCGCGCCGACGGAGCTCTACAACCTCGCCGCGCAGTCCTTCGTGCCGACGAGCTGGCTGCAGCCCTCGCTGACCGGAGAGTTCACGGCGCTCGGCGTCACCCGCATGCTCGACGCGGTGCGGCTCGTCGACCCCGAGATCCGCTTCTACCAGGCCTCCAGCTCGGAGATGTTCGGCAAGGTCCAGCAGACGCCGCAGAGCGAGCAGACGCCCTTCTATCCGCGCAGCCCCTACGCCGTCGCGAAGGTCTACGGGCACTGGATCACCGTCAACTACCGCGAGAGCTACGGGCTGCACGCGGTGTCCGGCATCCTCTTCAACCACGAGTCGCCGCGCCGTGGGCGCGAGTTCGTGACGCGAAAGATCAGCGAGGCCGCCGCGCGGATCAAGCTGGGGCTCGACGACGAGCTGCCGATCGGCAACGTCGACGCGCGGCGCGACTGGGGCTACGCCCTCGAGTACGTCGAAGCGA
Source organism: uncultured Spirochaetales bacterium (assembly GCA_964597285.1). Taxonomy (GTDB): domain Bacteria; phylum Myxococcota_A; class UBA9160; order UBA9160; family SMWR01; genus JAHEJV01. The sequence continues at coordinate 3,745 of CAZQYK010000536.1, read as the reverse complement.
TGTGGAAGATGCTCCAGGGGCCGAAGGCGGTCGACTACGTGATCGGCACCGGGGTGCACCACACCGTGCGCCAGTGCCTCGAGTTCGCGTTCGGGCACGTCGGGCTCGACCCCGACGACTTCGTCCGCGTCGACCCGGCGCTGATCCGGCCCGCCGAGGTCGAGACGCTGCTGGCCGACCCGTCTCGCGCGCGCGAAGAGCTCGGCTGGACGGCGCGCACGAGCTTCCGGGAGCTGATCGAGCGGATGGTCGAGTCCGACCTCGAGCGGCAGGAGCGCGCGAGCGGCCGGCGCCGCGGGCGCGGGCGCTCGCGGTGAGCTCTCCCGAGTCGGTCCTGGTCACCGGCGCGGCGGGCTTCATCGGCTCGCAGCTCTGCGAGAGGCTGCTCGGCGAGGGCCGCACGGTCGTCGGCCTCGACAACTTCGACCCCTTCTACGCCGAGAGCGAGAAGCGCGCGAACCTCGTCACGGCGCTCGCGAGCGGGCGCTTCCAGCTCGTCGAGGGCGACGTGCGCGACGCGAAGGCGCTCGAGGCCGCCTTCGACGCCGCCGAGCCCGGCGCCGTCGTCCACCTCGCGGCGCTCGCCGGCGTGCAGCCGAGCCTCGAGCGGCCCGGCGAGTACGCCGACGTCAACGTCACCGGCACCTCGCGCGTGCTCGAGGCCGCGGCGCGCTGCGGTCGGCCGCGGGTCGTCTTCGCTTCGTCGTCGTCGGTCTACGGCGAGCGCCGCGCCGGCCCCTTTCTCGAGACCGACCCGGTCGAGCGGCCGATCTCGCCCTACGCCGCGACCAAGCGCGCCGGCGAGCTCGTCGCGCACACCTTCCACCACCTGCACGGGCTCGCCGTCACCTGCGTGCGCATCTTCACCGCCTACGGCCCGCGCCAGCGCCCGGACCTCGCGATCCGCAAGTTCGCCGAGCTCATGCTGCGCGGCGAGCCGCTTCCGGTCTACGGCGACGGCTCGAGCCTGCGCGACTTCACCTACGTCGACGACCTCGTCGACGGGCTGGTGCGCTGCATCGACCGCGACCTCGGCTTCGACGTCCTGAACCTCGGGGCCGGCCGACGCGTGTCGGTGCTCGAGACGATCCGCGCGCTCGAGGCCGAGCTCGGGATCGAGGCGCGCATCGACTTCCAGCCGCCCCGGCCCGGCGACGTGCCGCGCACCTGGGCCGATGTCGCGCGCGCCGAGCAGCGCATCGGCTACCGACCGCGCGTGCCCTTCGAGGAGGGGATCCGCCGCACCGCGGCCTGGCTGCGGGAGGGCCGCTGACGTGGCGTCGGCGCAGCGATCGGCGCTCGTGACCGGCGGGGCGGGCTTCATCGGGGGCCACCTGTGCGAGCGGCTGCTCGCCGAGGGCTGGCGCGTGCGGGCGCTCGACGACTTCTCGTCGGGGCGCGAGGCGAACCTCGCGGCGATCGCCGACGACGTCGAGCTGCTGCGCGGCGACGTGCGCGACGAGACGGCCGTGAAGGCGGCGGTGGCCGGCGTCGAGGTGGTGTTCCACCAGGCGGCGGTGCCGTCGGTGCCGCGCAGCGTCGCCGAGCCGCTGCGCACGAACAGCGTCAACGTCGACGGCACGCTCCTGGTGCTCGAGACGGCACGGCGCGCCGGCGTGCGGCGGGTCGTCTACGCCGCGTCCTCTTCGGCCTACGGCGACACACCGGTGCTGCCGAAGATCGAGACGATGCCGGCGAACCCGCTCTCTCCCTACGCGCTCCAGAAGTACGCCGGCGAGGTCTACTGCCGGCTCTACCACCGGCTCTACGGCCTCGAGACGGTCGCGCTGCGCTATTTCAACGTGTTCGGCCCGCGCCAGGACCCGAAGAGCGAGTACGCCGCGGTGATCCCGAAGTTCGTCACCGCCTGTCTCACGAACACGCCTCCGCGCGTGCACGGCGACGGCGAGCAGACGCGCGACTTCACCTGCATCGTCGACGCGGTGCGCGCGAACCTGCTCGCCGCCGACGCGCCGCGCGCCGCCGGCAGCGTCTGCAACGTCGCGGCCGGGGCGCGGACGAGCCTGAACCACCTGCTCGACGAGATCCGGCGCCTGACCGGCTCCCGCGTCGAGGCGGTCCACGGCCCGCCGCGCGAGGGCGACGTGCGCGACAGCCTGGCTTCGCTCGAGCGCTCGCGCGACCTGCTCGGCTACGAGCCGACCGTCTCCCTCGAGGACGGCCTGCGCATGGCGATCGACCACTTCGCAGCGGAGGACAGCCCGTGAACATCGGAGTCATCGGAACCGGGTACGTGGGTCTGGTCACCGGGGCGTGCTTCGCGGAGTTCGGCGTGCAGGTCGTCTGCGCCGACAACGACGCGGAGAAGGTCGAGCGCCTCGAGCGCGGCGAGATCCCGATCTACGAGCCGGGCCTCGAAGACCTGGTGCAGCGCAACGCGAAGCAGGGGCGCCTTTCCTTCACGACCTGCACCGCCGACGCGGTCAACGCGTCGCTGGTCGTGTTCATCGCCGTGCCGACGCCGCCGCGTGCGGACGGCAGCACGGATCTCGCGGCCGTCGAGGCCGTCGCGCGCGAGATCGGGCGCGCGATGGACGGCTACACGGTGATCGGCAACAAGAGCACCGTGCCGGTCGGCACCGCGGCGCAGGTGCGCGGCTGGATCGAGGAGGAGCTGCGCGCGGCCGGGCGCACCTCCGAGTTCAGCGTCGCGTCGAACCCGGAGTTCCTGCGCGAGGGTGCGGCGATCGCCGACTTCATGCGGCCCGACCGCGTCGTGATCGGAACCGACGACGAGCAGGCCACCGCGATCCTGAAGAGCCTGTACCGGCCGCTCTATCTGATCGAGGCTCCGGTCATGATCACGAACGTCGCGACCGCCGAGCTCACGAAGTACGCGGCGAACGCCTTCCTCGCGACGAAGATCTCCTTCATCAACGAGTTCGCGAACCTGTGCGAGGCGGTCGGCGCCGACGTACACGACATCGCGCGCGGGATCGGGCTCGACCAGCGCATCGGCTCGAAGTTCCTGCACGCCGGACCGGGCTTCGGCGGCTCGTGCTTCCCGAAGGACACGCGCTCGGTGGTGCACTTCGCCGCCGAGTGCGGGAGCCCGCTCGCGATCGTCGACGCGGTGATCGGCGTCAACGAGCGCCAGCATCAGCGGATGATCGAGAAGATCGTGAGCTGCCTCGACGGCGACGCGCAGGGCAAGACCGTCGGCGTGCTCGGCCTGTCGTTCAAGCCCGAGACCGACGACATGCGCGACTCGCCGGCGCTGGCGATCATCCGCGGGCTCCAGGAGCGCGGCGCGCGCGTGCAGGCCTTCGACCCGCAGGCGATGGAGGGCGCCCGCAAGGAGCTGCCGGACCTGACGCTGTGCGGCGACTCCTACGAGGCTTGCCGCGGCGCCGACGTGCTCGTGATCGTCACCGAGTGGAACCAGTTCCGGATGCTCGACCTCGAGCGCGTGAAGTCGCTGCTCGCGCGTCCGGTCGTCGTCGACCTGCGCAACATCTACGACCCGGGGCCGATGCGCGCCGCCGGCTTCGAGTACGTCTGCGTCGGGCGCTCCTAGAATGCCGGGGGCATCGCCGCGCGTCCACGCGGTGATCCTGGCCGGCGGCGCCGGCGAGCGCTTCTGGCCGGCGTCGCGCGCAGCGCTCCCGAAGCCCTTCCTGCGCGTCGTCGGCGGGCGCACGCTGCTGGCGGCGACGCTCGTGCGCGCCCGCCGCGCGGCGTCGCGCGACGCGGTCTGGATCATCTGCGGCGCCGACCACGCGCG
>CAZQYK010000535.1:0-7266 GCA_964597285.1 uncultured Spirochaetales bacterium | reverse complement strand
CGGGTCCGGGCGGGCGCGACGGCGAGGCCGCCGAGCGCGGCGACGTCGTGCACGTGATGAAGCCGGGCGAGACGCTCTACCGGCTGTCGCGACACTACGGCGTGCCGGTGAGCGAGATCGTCGCCGCGAACGGCATCCGCGACGTGTCGGACGTGCCGGTCGGCGCGCGGCTGCGGATTCCGGGCGCCGCGCGCCGCGCGCCCGACGGCTCGCTCGCGGCGATCGTGCCGCCCGGCAGCTCGGCCGGCCGCGAGCGCGCGTTGCGCGAGTCCGGCCTCGACTTCGCATGGCCGCTCGAGCGCGGCCGCTACTCGTCGGGCTTCGGGCGCCGCGGCCGGCGCTTCCACGACGGCATCGATCTCACCGCGCGCCCGGGCACCGCGGTGCGCGCCGCCGAGGCGGGCCGCGTGATCGAGAGCGGCTGGCTCGGCGACTACGGCCGCATCGTGATCGTCAAGCACGCCGGCCACTACTCGACCGTCTACGCGCACAACCGCCGCAACCGCGTGCGCAAGGGCGAGTTCGTCGAGAAGGGCCAGGTGCTCGCCGAGGTCGGCTCGTCGGGCAACGCGAGCGGCCCGCACCTGCACTTCGAGATCCGCCGCGAACGCCGCCCCGAAGACCCGCTGCTCTACCTGCCGCGCCGCGCCGCCGCGAACGCGTCGGCGCGCTAGCGCGTCGGGCGCGACGTCGCCGCAGCTCGTGCTCGGGCGCGGCGCGGATTCGTGCCGAGTCGTCACCGAAACTCCGCTTCGTCGACGATGCCCGCCGCGTATCCTCCGCTCCGACGAGCCCGGTTCGACCGCTCGCGCGGCGAAGGGCGCAGACAAACGAAGCCCTGCCGACACCATCCGCAGGGCTCGGCTCCACGCGGGACATGCTCCGAGCCAGCGGCTCCACCCGCCTCAGGCGGCGGGTGGGGCCGCTCCGTCAGCGGCGGAGCCTGCAGCGTGCCGAGTCGATTTCTCTCGGCGGGTCGATTAGTTTCCGGCTGGCCGCCCCCGTAGCTCAGAGGATAGAGCGTCGGTTTCCTAAACCGTGCGTCGCAGGTTCGAGTCCTGCCGGGGGCGCCAGGGTTTCGAGCAGCCCCTCGCGCGCGGATGGCCTACGTTGCGGCCCGCGCGAGGAAGGGGCGGGTGGCGGAAGGGCCGAACGGATCGGAGGCGAAGCGGAGCAGCGGCTGGGCGCCGTACTGGGCGCCGATGCTCGCGTTCCTGCTGACGGTCGAGATCGGCGCGCGCCTGCCCGACGCGCTCCAGCCGCTGCTGCTCGTCGTGCGGGTCGCGGCGCCGCTGGGCTTCCTCGTCTACTTCCTGCGCCGCCGCGCGTACCCCGAGCTCGCCGGCGCGCGCTGGGGGTCCGGGTGGTGGCTCGCCGACGTGGCGGTCGGCCTCGCCGGCGCGGCGCTCTGGATCGTGCCCTTCCTCGTCTGGGACGCGCTGCGCCCCGACACGGCCGGCTTCGACCCCGGCCAGCTCGGTGCCGAGGGCGCTTGGCTCGCGCTCTCGCTGCGCGCGATCGGCTACGCCGCCGTCACGCCCTTCGTCGAGGAGCTCTTCGTGCGGAGCTGGCTGATCCGTTACGTCGACGTCTTCGACCGCCGCCGCGACTTCCGCGCCGTGCCGATCGCCCGCTTCACTTGGCGCAGCTTCCTCGTCGTCACGGCCTACTTCGTGTTCACGCACGCGCAGTGGGAGTGGGGCGTGATGCTCGCCTGGACGCTGCTGACGATGGGCTGGTTCTACTGGCGCGGCCACCTGGCGCCGCTCGTGCTCGCGCACGCGGTCACGAACGCCGCGATCCTCGGGTTCGTCGCGCTCTTCGACGGCCGCTTCCACGACGCCGCCGGCGACCCGATCTCGCTCTGGTTCTTCCTCTAGCGCCGGCTGCGCCGGCGGGCCATCTTCGACTTCGCTCGGCTTCGCCTCGCTGCGCGCCGGCTGCGCCGGCTTGCTAGAGAGCGCCGCGGTGGCCGCGGCGCACGCGCCGCGCGACGTCGGTCAGCGCGAGCAGCGCCTTGTAGACGAGGTCGGCGTCGCCCTGGCGCGCGGCCTGGGCCACGTCCTCGGCGCTGCGCGCGAGCAGCGGGTACCCTACGGCCTGCGCCGTGTTGCCCAGACGCGTCACGTGCTCGGCCAGCCGGACCAGCTGCCCGTGCGACTCGAGGTCCTGGAGCTCGTCGACGCGCTCGGCGAGCGCGACGACGAAGCCGTCGATCGCCTCGGCGTGGGCCGGGTCGTCGTCGAAGCGGGAGTGGATCGGGGCGTCGTCCGAGCCCATGCGGCGCGTATCGGTCGGGGGCGAGCCGGCCTGAACGGGCCGGGCCGCGGCTTCATGCGCGCGCCCGCGCCGCCGAAGACGAGAGGGGAGGGAGCGAGCGTTGCCGGACCGCCACGCGAAGGACACCTGGACCGACTTCAAGATCCTGGGCGAGTTCGTCGAGGGCTTCGAGACGCTGCGCCCGTACTGGCCCAGCGTCTCGATCTTCGGCAGCGCGCGCGTGCGGCGCGGGAGCCCCTACTACCGCCAGGCCGTGAAGGTGGCCGAGGCGCTCTCGAACGCCGGCTACGGGATCATCACCGGCGGCGGGCCCGGGATCATGGAGGCCGCCAACCGCGGCGCGCAGCACGGCAAGGGCCGCTCGATCGGCCTGAACATCAAGCTCCCGCACGAGCAGTCCGCGAACCCGTACATCGACACGCTGATCCACTTCAACTTCTTCTTCGCGCGCAAGGTGATGTTCGTGAAGTACGCCTGCGGCTTCGTCGGCCTGCCGGGCGGCTTCGGCACCCTCGACGAGATCTTCGAGGCGCTGACGCTGAAGCAGACCGGGAAGATCCACGACTTCCCGGTGGTCTTCTTCGGCCGCGCCTACTGGGAGGGCCTGATCGACTGGCTGCAAGAGCGAGCGCTCGCCGAGCGCATGATCTCGCGCGGCGACCTGCAGCTCTTCCACGTCACCGACGACGTCGACGAGGTCGTGCAGATCATCGAGCGCAGCCAGCAGGAGCGCCGCCGGCGCGGCCGCTCGCTGCGCGACACGCCCTAGATCGAGCCCGGCTGCGGGCCCTAGTTGACGATCGCCGAGCCCACCGCCGAGTACGCGACGCCGAAGAGCGGCTCGAACGGGAACAGCACGGCCCGCACGACGTAGCCCACCCGCGCGAGGATCGTCGGCGGCACGTAGACGATGTCGCCGCCGTAGAGCTGGACGTTCGTCGACAGGTTGCCGCCGCGGATCGCGTCGAGGTCGACGACGATCACCTGCGGCGTCGTGCCCGGGCGGACGACGCGCACCTCGTCGGAGTTCGCGAGGAAGGTCACGTCGCCGACGGTGCCGACCGCCTCGGCCACGCGCATCTGCTTGACGAGCGGGAAGGTCTGGGGGCTGCGGACCTCGCCCATCACGGTGATCGACGAGCTCAGCGCGCTCGTCAGCGACACGGTGACGACGGCGCCGCGCTTGTAGCGCGCGATCCGCTTCTCGATGTCCTCGGCGATCATCCGCGTCGTGCGGCCGCCGGCCTCGACGTCGCCGAGCAGCTGGATCGTGATGCGGCCGTCGGGCCGCACGACGACCGACTCGGAGATCACCGGCTCCGGCAGGATCGTGACGGTGAGCTGGTCGGGCGCGCCGACGCGGTAGTCGACGTACTCGACCGGGGGCTCCGGCGTCGGCGTCGTCACGCAGGCCGTCGCGAGCAGCGCCGCGGCGCACGCGGCGCCGAGCGAGCGCAGGATCCGGACGGCGCCCGTGGTCTCGTGCCCCATCACACACACCCCCTTGCGGATGAAGGTTTCCGGGGCCTGGCGCGCCCGGCTCGGGCTCGCGGCCCGCGCCCATGGGTACCGCAGATCGCGCGCCCGCGGGAGAGCCCGGGCCCGATTCTCGCCCGGGCGGGCGGCGGGGCGGGGGCTAGCGCAGGAACTCGAAGCGCGTGTGCCCGACCTGGATCTCGTCGCCGGGCTCGAGCACGTGGGAGCGCACGCCCTTGCCGTTCACCTTGGTGCCGTTGGTGCTCTGGAGATCCTCGATCGTGTAGGAGTCGGCGTCGGCGTCGAACAGGATCAGCGCGTGCTCGCGCGAGATGTTCTCGTCGAGCAGCGTGACGTCGGTCGTGGGGTTGCGGCCGATCAGGGTCTCCTCGGCGTCGAGCGCATACTCGGTGCCGTCGAAGCCCCCGTTTCGGATCACGAGCCGTGCCCCGGCCATCCGCCCCCTCCGCGCGATCGGACGCCCCGTCCTTCGGCGCGCCCCGGACCGGCCTTGAGCGGGTCAGAGGCGCCGGTGGCGCAGTGCCGGCAGCCCGTCGCGCACGCGCTCGAGCTCGGCCGTCGAGCAGTCGGCGACCGCGACGCCGGGCCGCTGCGCGAGCCGGGCGAGCACCCGACCCCACGGATCGACGATCATCGAGTGGCCGTGGCTCGCGCGGTCGGCGTGGTGGCGCCCGCACTGGGCCGGGGCGATCACGAAGGCCTGGTTCTCGATCGCGCGCGCCCGCAGCAGCACCTCCCAGTGGTCCACGCCGGTCTGCGGCGAGAAGGCGCTCGGCACGCACAGCCAGCGCGCGCCGCGCGTGGCCTGGGCGCGGTAGAGCTCCGGGAAGCGCAGGTCGTAGCAGATCGAGAGCCCGACGGCGCCGATCTCGGTCTCTGCGACGACGATCTCGTCGCCCGGCGCGATGCTCTTCGACTCGCGGTACACGCCGCCGCCCTGCGCGCCGAGGTCGACGTCGAAGAGGTGGATCTTGCGGTAGCGGGCCTCGATCTCTCCGCCCGGGCCGACGAGCGCGCTCGTGTTGTAGACGCGCTCGGCGTCGCCGCCCGCGGCCTCGGCGATCGAGCCGGCCAGGATCCGCACGCCGAGCTCGCGCGCCCAGCCGCGCACGCGCGCGAGGATCGCGCCGTCGAGCGGCTGCGCGTGCGGGAAGGGCTGCCCCTCGCGCCGCAGGTACGCGAACATCTCCGGCAGCGCGACGAAGTGCGCGCCGCGCGCGGCCGCCTCGCGCACGAAGTCCTCGGCGACGGCGAGGTTGGCGGCGAGGTCGTCGCGCGACGTCAGCTGCACGACGGCGACGCGCAGCGGGTCGTGGGCCACGCGCTCCGGCTCGCTGCGGCTCCGCCCTTCCGTGCGGACTGGGCGCTGCCGCCGGTTCCCGCTCAACGGAACTCGGTGGGATCGACGCCGGTGCGGCGGATCACGTCGTAGAAGTCCTTGCGGTCCTTCTTCGCGAGGCGCGCGGCGCGGCTGATGTTGCCGTTGCAGCGGCGCAGCAGGCCGCTCACGTAGCGCCGCTCGAACGCGCGCTTGGCGTCCTTGAACGACGGCACCTCTTCGCCGGGCGCGGCGAGCAGCAGCGCCTCGGCCGAGAGCGCGCCGCTGCCGGCGAGCTGGAGCGCCTGGCCGACGCGCTCGCCGAGCTCGCGCACGTTGCCGGGCCACGGCTCGGCGGTGAGCGCCGCGCGCGCCTCGCTGGTGTAGCCGATCGGCTCGACGCCGGCCTCGCGCGCGTGCAGCGTCAGGAAGTGGGCCGCGAGCGGCAGGATGTCGTCGCGCCGATCCGTGAGCGGCGGCACCGACAGCGCGTGGTCGGGCAGCTCGCGCACTGCCGACGCGGCGAGCGGCGCGCGCGACAGCAGCACGACGCGGGCGCGCAGCGGCTGCGCGCTCGACTCGCCCTCGCGTGGGTAGTGGCCATTGGCGATCGCCTTCGCGACGGCCTGCATCAGGTCGCTCGACAGCGCGTCGGCGAAGTCGAGCACGAGCGTGCCGCTGGCGGCGCGTTGGCAGCCGCCGTCGTGCGCGCCGGGCAGCGTCGAGTAGGTGCCCTCGGTGCAGCCGAAGATCTCGCGGCCGCGCAGCGCCTCGGGCACGCCCACGCACGACACGACGACGAAGGGCCCTTGCGCGCGCGAGCTCCAGCCGTGGATCGCGCGCGCGATGTGCTCCTTGCCCGAGCCCTCGGGACCCGAGATGCAGACCGGGAGCTCCGACGCCGCGGCGGCGACCGCCTTCTCGATCACTTCCTGGATCGCGGCCGACGACCCGACGATGCGGTCGCTGCGGCGCCTTCCGGTGGCTCGCTCCGCGAGCCGAGCGGTTCCGTCTCCGCGGTCGGCGCGGTCGGCGCGCGATCCTCGGGTATCGTTCATCGGCAGTCCCCGCCCAGTGGTCGGCACAACCTATGGAGAATCCGGGGGCGCTGTCAATCGAATTGGCCCGGAATGGCGGATTTCGTCGGGTTTCGGCCGGGATGCGGCGCGCGGCGGTCGTCGGGGGTGCGCGCTCCGTTCGGGGGGCAGCCCGGCAGGAGACGAGGGAGAGGGAAGTGTCTGCAGAGCCGCAACGCGCCGAATCGCGCCGGATCCGGCGCCTTCCCCACGCGCTGATCGACCAGATCGCCGCTGGAGAGGTGGTCGAACGACCGGCCTCGGTCGTCAAGGAGCTGGTCGAGAACGCGCTCGACGCTGGCGCGTCGCGCCTGCGTGTCGACCTGCGCGACGGAGGCCGCGAAGGAATCGCCGTCGCCGACGACGGCTGTGGCATGACACCGGGCGACGCGCGCCTCGCGCTCGAGCGGCACGCGACGAGCAAGCTCGCGACGGCCGAGGATCTCGCGCGCATCGCGAGCTTCGGCTTCCGCGGCGAGGCGCTGCCGGCGATCGCCGCGGTGTCCTCGCTGTGCCTGCGCACGCGCAGCGCCGACGCCGCGACCGGCTTCGAGCTTCGCGTCGAGGGCGGCGTGAGGCTCGGCGAGCGCGAGGTCGGCGCGCCGCCGGGCACGCGCATCGAGGTCGCGAACCTGTTCGCGAACGTGCCCGCGCGTCGCAAGTTCCTGAAGAGCGCCGCGACCGAGTGGAGCCACTGCGCCGACTGGATCGCCCGCGCCGCGCTCGCGCTGCCCGCAGCGCACTTCGACGTGCAGCGCGACGGGCGCCCCGCGTGGTCGTGGCCCGCGGTGGGCGATCCGCTCGACCGCATCGCCGCGGTGCTCGGCGAGCGCGAGGCCGAGGCGCTCGTCGCGGTCGAGCACGTCGAGGGCCGCGTGCGCGCACACGGCTTCGTGTCGCGGCCCGATCGCCACCGCGCGAACCTCTCCGGCGTCTATCTGTTCGTCAACGGGCGCCCGGTGCGCGACCGCGTGCTCCAGCACGCCCTCGTCGACTGCTACCGCGACGTGCTGCCGCGCGGGCGCTTCCCGAGTGCGGTGCTCTTCCTCGAGGTGCCGCTCGAGGCGGTCGACGTGAACGTACACCCGGCGAAGT
>CAZQYK010000534.1:0-12478 GCA_964597285.1 uncultured Spirochaetales bacterium | reverse complement strand
CGCGCGCACCGCCGACTCGCGGCCCGAGCCGGGCCCCTTCACGTACACCGACACCTGGCGCACGCCGTGCTCCATCGCCTTCTTCGCGCACTCCTCGGCGGCGACCTGCGCGGCGAAGGGCGTCGACTTGCGCGAGCCCTTGAAGCCCTGCCCGCCGGCGCTCGCCCACGCGAGCGTTCCGCCCGAGGGGTCGGTGATCGTGATCATCGTGTTGTTGAACGTCGACTGGACGTGCACGACGCCAGACTGGACGTTCTTCTTGACCTTCTTCTTGGCGCCCTTCTTCAAGGGGGACTCCTCGCTCTACTTCTTGGTCGGGGCCTGCTTCTTGCCCGCGACGGTCTTGGCCGGACCCTTGCGCGTGCGCGCGTTGGTGTGCGTGCGCTGGCCCCGCACCGGGAGCCCGCGCCGGTGGCGCAGCCCGCGGTAGCAGCCGATGTCCATCAGCATCTTGATGTTCTGGCTGACCTCGCGCCGCAGGTCGCCCTCGACCTGGTGGTCGCGCTCGATCGCCTCGCGCAGACGCACGAGCTCTGCGTCGGCGAGGCGGTCGGCGTTCGCGTCGGGCGGCACCTCCGCCTTTTCGCAGATCTTCCGCGCGGTGGTGCGCCCGATGCCGTGGATGTACGTCAACGCGACGTCGACGCGCTTGTTCCGAGGCAGGTCGATGCCGGCGATTCGCGCCATGGCTCTCTCTCCCTTCTTCCTATCCCTGTCGCTGCTTGTGCTTGGGGTTGTCGCAGATCACGCGCACGACGCCCCGTCGCTTGATCACGCGGCACTTCGCACACATCTTTCGGACCGAGGCCCTCACCTTCATCGCGCGCCCTCGTCTTCAGTGCGACCCGGCGACCCGGGTCAGCGTCTCGCTGCCGTCCTCGGTGACGAGGATCGTGTGCTCGAAGTGGGCCGCTAGCGACCCGTCGGCCGTCACCGCGGTCCACACGTCGTCGAGCATCCGCACGTCGGGCCGGCCCATCACCACCATCGGCTCCACCGCGAACACCATCCCGGGCTCGAGCCGCGGGCCGCGGCCCGGCTGCCCGTAGTTCGGGATCCACGGCGGCTCGTGCAGCTGGCGCCCGATGCCGTGCCCGGCGAACTCCCGCACGACGCCGAAGCCGGCCGACTCGGCGGTGGACTGTATCGCGCTCCCCAGATCCGAGAGGCGCGCTCCCGGCCTCATCACCTCCATCGCGGCCTCGAGCGAACGGCTCGTCGCGTCGAGCAGCCGCCGCGTGTCTCCCGGGATCTCCCCGACCGGCACCGTCACGGCCGAGTCGCCGTGGTAGCCGTTCACCGACACGCCGAAGTCGAGACTCACGATGTCCCCATCCGCCAGCTCGCGCGGACCGGGGATGCCGTGGACGATCTCGTCGTTGACGGAGACGCAGAGGACGGCCGGATACCTGGGAAGCCCGTGCGGATCGTAGCCCTTGAACGACGACTGCACACCCCGGGCCGCGATCTCCTTCTCGGCCCACTCGTCGAGCTCGCCGGTCGTCACGCCCGGCCGCACCCGCTCGCGCAGCCCGAGCAGGATCTCGGCCACGTGGCGCGCCGCCTCGCGCATCGCGCGGAGCTCGTCGGCCGTCTTGATCGGGATCCGCTGCCGGCCCATCACGCGAGCGCCTCCTCGATGCGCTTCGCGACCTCTTCGACGCTGCCGAGCCCGTCGACCTCCCGCACGACGCCCTGCGCGGCGTAGTGCGAGATCAGCGGCTCCGTCTGGCGGTGGTAGACGTCCATCCGGTGGCGGATCGCCGCCTCGTCGCCGTCGTCGCTGCGGCCCTCGATCTTCCCTCGCCGCAGCAGCCGCCGGACCAGCTCCTCCTCGTCGACGCGCATCACGACGCAGCGCTCGAGCGGCGTGCCGAGCTGCTCGAGCAGCGCATCGAGCGCCGCCGCCTGGCCGGGCGTGCGCGGGAAGCCGTCGAGGATGAAGCCGCGGCGCGCGTCGTCCTGGGTCAGGCGCTCGCGCGCCACCGCGATCACGATCTCGTCGGACACGAGGTCGCCGCGCCGCATCACCGCCTCGGCCTGGCGGCCGACCTCGGTGCCGGCCGCGACCGCGGCGCGCAGCATCACGCCGGTCGAGATCTGCGGGATCCCGTAGCGCTGCACCAGGCGCTCGGCCTGCGTGCCCTTGCCGGCCCCGGGCGGGCCGAGCAGCAGCAGTCGGCGGGCGCTCATCGCTGGAGCCTCCCGCGCACACGCGTGCCGCGCGCGAGCCCCTCGTACTGGCGCGACACGAGATGCGCCTCGATCTGCGAGATCGTGTCGAGGCCGACGCCGACGACGATCAGCAGCGCCGTGCCGCCGAAGTAGAACGGGACGCCCATCCGCACCGCGAGCACCGTCGGCAGCACGCAGACGGCCGACATGTAGATCGCGCCGATCAGCGTGATGCGCGTCAGCACGCGGTCGATGTAGTTCGCGGTCTCCTTGCCGGGGCGGATGCCGGGGATGTTCGCGCCGGAGCGCTTGATGTTGTCGGCCACGTCGGCCGGGTTGATCATGATCGCGGTGTAGAAGTAGCAGAAGAAGACGATCAGCCCGATGTAGATGACCTGATAGAGGAAGTCAGCCGGGTTCAGGTAGGTCTCGATGAAGGTCTGCACCGCCGGCGAATCGGTGAACTGGCCCACCGTCAGCGGGAACATCAGCAGCGACGACGCGAAGATCGCCGGGATCACGCCCGAGGTGTTCACGCGCAGCGGGAAGTAGGTCATTCCGCCCTGCTGCACGCGCCGGCCGACGACGCGCCGCGCGTGCTGGATCGGGATCCGGCGCTGCCCGCGCTCGACGATGATCACGAAGAACACGATGACGATCGCGAGGGCGAGGACGAAGAGCGTCTGGATCAGCGAGAACTGGTCGGTCTGGATCAGCTGCACCATCTGCGAGATCGCCGACGGGATGCTGATGATGATGCTCGCGAAGATCACCATCGAGATGCCGTTGCCGATGCCGCGCTCGGTGATCTGCTCGCCGAGCCACATGATGAAGGCGGTGCCGGAGGTGAGCGTGACCATGCACATCAGCCGGAAGCCCCAGCCCGGGTCGAGCACCGCACCCGTGCCGAACTGGCCGCGCTCGAGCGCCACCGCGAGCAGGCCGCTCTGGAACAGCGCGAGGCCGATCGTCGCGTAGCGCGTCAGCTGGTTGATGCGGCGCTGGCCCTGCTCCCCTTCCTTCTTCAGCTCCTCGAGCTGGGGGATCACGACCGTCAGCAGCTGGAAGATGATCGACGCGCTGATGTAGGGCATGATGCCCAGCGAGAAGATCGACAGCTGCTCGAGCGCGCCGCCGGAGAAGAGCGTGAACAGCCCGAGCACCGTGCCTTCCATCTGCGCGAAGAAGTTGCGCACGACGTCGGGGTCGATTCCGGGCGTGACGATGTACGCCCCCACCCGGTAGACGGCGAGCATCCCGAACGTGAAGAGGATCCGCTGCCGGAGCTCGGTGATCCTCCCGATGTTCTGGACGCCTCCGATCATCCGATCAGCTCCACCGACCCGCCGGCGTCCTCGATCTTCTTGCGCGCCGCGGCGCTGACCCGGTGCACCCTGACCTGGAGGTTCTTCGGGGCGTCGCCCTCGGCGAGCAGCTTCACGCCGTCGCGGCCGTGCGCGATCAGGCCGCGGCGCTCGAGGCTCTCCGGGTCGACCGACGCGCCGTCGCCGAACGCGGCGAGCGTGCCGACGTTGACGATCCGGTAGCTCGTGCCGAAGGGGCTGCGGAAGCCGCGCTTCGGCAGCCGGCGCTGGATCGGCATCTGCCCGCCCTCGAAGTGGAAGGGCGTCTCGCGGCCCGCCGAGCGCTTGCCCTGGCCCTTGATGCCGCGGCCGGCCGTCTTGCCGCTGCCGGCGGAGCGCCCTCGCCCCACCCGCTTGATCGGTCGGCGCGAGCCGTGACGCGGCGAGAGTCGGTCGAGCATCAGGAATCCTCCAGCACGACGAGGTGCCGCACCTTGACGAGCATTCCGCGGATCGCGGGCGTGTCCTGCACCTCGACGCGCTGATTCAGCCGCCGCAGGCCCAGCCCGCGCAGCGTGGCGCGCTGGCGGCGGTCGTAGCCGATCTGGCTCCGCACCCAGCGCACGGCGATCTTCTTCTCGCTCGCCATCGTCACGCGCTCTGGTGGAGCTGCGCCAGACGCTCTTCCGGATCGCGAAGCTCCTGGAGCGCCGTCATCGTGGCGCGCACCACGTTGATCGGGTTGTTGGTTCCGAGCGTCTTCGTCAGCACGTCGTGCACGCCCGCGGCCTCGAGCACCGCGCGCACCGGGCCGCCGGCGATCACGCCGGTGCCGGCCGACGCCGGCCGCAGCAGCACGCGCGCTGCGCCGAAGCGGCCGATGATCTCGTGCGGCAGCGTGCGCCCCTCGTGCAGCGGGATCTCGATCAGGTCCTTGCGCGCGCGCTCGATGCCCTTGCGGATCGCCTCCGGCACCTCGCCGGCCTTGCCGTAGCCGGCGCCGACGATGCCGGCGCCGTCGCCGACGACGACCAACGCGCTGAAGTTGAAGCGCCGCCCGCCCTTCACGACCTTCGCGACGCGGTTGATGTGCACGACGCGGTCGGTGAGCTCGTAATCGTTGGCGTTCAGTTGGGTGCCCATTCGTTCCTTCCGGAGTGTTTCGCCGGCCCGCGCTACAGGCGCAGGCCCGCCTCGCGCGCCGCATCGGCGAGCGCCTTGATGCGGCCGTGGTAGAGGAAGCCGTTGCGGTTGAAAACCGCCTCTTCGATCGAGTGCCGGCGCGCCAGCTCGGCCAGCGCCGCTCCGACGCGCTTCGCCGCCTCGACGTTGCCGGTCCTGCCGTCGGGCACGATCGTCTTCGAACGGGTCGACACGGAGCCGATCGTGCGGCCGCTGACCGAGTCGACGAGCTGCGCGTAGATGTGCTTCGCGCTGCGGAACACGGTGACTCGCGCGCGATTGCTGCGCGCGACGGAGGTGGCGGTGCGCGCCCGGCGCGCGTGCCACTTGCGTTCGGTCTCGTTGCGGATCTTGCGCTTCATCTCGCGTTGCCTCAGGCGCTCGAGCCGGCCGCGGCCTTGCCGACCTTGCGGCGCACGCGCTCGTCGACGTAGCGGACACCCTTGCCCTTGTAGGGCTCCGGCGGGCGCAGTGCGCGGACGTCGGCCGCGAACTGCCCCACGCGGGCCCGGTCGATGCCCTCGATGCGGACCACCACGTTGCGGTCGACGCTGACCGAGAGGCCCTCGGGAACGTCCATCACGACCGGGTGCGAGAAGCCGAGCAGCAGCGTCAGCTTCTTGCCCGACACCTCGGCGCGGTACCCGACGCCCTGGATCTCGAGCTCCTTCACCCACGGCGTGACGACGCCCTGCACCATGTTCGCCACCAGCGCGCGCGCCAGCCCGTGCAGCGCGCGCTTCGGGCGAGCCTCGTCGGGCCGCTCGAACACGACGCTGCCGTCGCGCACCTCGAAGCGGATCTCCTCGGGCAGCGCCTCGGTCAGCGTCCCCTTCGGGCCCTTCACGCGCACGCCGCCGTCGACCCGATCGAGGGTCACGCCCTGCGGCAATGCGATGGGCTTGTTGCCGATGCGCGACATCGCTACCAGACCTCGCAGAGGAGCTCGCCGCCGAGCTTCTGCTCGCGCGCCTCGCGATCCGACAGGATGCCCCGCGAGGTCGAGAGCACCGCGAGCCCGAGCCCGTTGCGCACCCGCGGCACCGAGCTCTTGTCGACGTAGACGCGCCGCCCCGGGCGGCTCACGCGCTGGATGCCGTCGATCAGCGGGCGGCCGCCGTCGTCGTAGCGGATGCCGATCACGAGGCACGGGTGGCCCTCGCGCGCCTCGACCTTCACCGCGCCGACGAAGCCGGCTCGTTCGAGCACCCGCGCGATCGCGAGCTTCTGCCGCGACGACGGACACGACGTCAGGTTGTGCCGAGCGGTTCCCGCGTTGCGGATCCGCGTCAGCATGTCTGCGATGGGATCGGTCATCATCGGGTGCGTTCCCTCTCGAATCGGACCGGCGCCGTTCAGCGCCGGAAAGGCATTCCGAGGTGCGTCAGCAGCGCCTTGCCCTCGGCGTCGTTGCGCGCGCTCGTCACGACGGTCACGTTGAGGCCGGTGATCTTCTCGACGTCGTCGTAGTTGATCTCCGGAAAGATGATCTGTTCGCGGATGCCGAGCGAGTAGTTGCCGCGCCCATCGAAGGCCTTCGGCGACACGCCCTTGAAGTCGCGCACGCGCGGTAGCGAGACGTTGACGAGCCGGTCGAAGAACTCCCACATCCGCGCGCCGCGCAGCGTCACGGTCGCGCCGACCGGCTGTCCGGCCCGCAGCTTGAAGTTGGCGATCGACTTGCGCGCGCGGCGGATCGCCGGCTTCTGCCCGGTGATCACCGAGAGCTCCTCTGCGGCCTTCTCGAGCAGCTTCACGTTCTGCGTCGCCTCGCCGACGCCCATGTTCAGGACGATCTTCTCGAGGCGCGGCACCTGGTGGACGTTCTTGAAGCCGAACTCCTGGGAGAGCTTCGGGACGATCTCGCCGCGGTAGCGCTCGAGCAGTCGCGGCATCATCACAGCACCTCCGGCGCGAGCGAGATGATCTTCATGAACTTGTGGGCGCGCAGCTCGCGCGCGACCGGACCGAAGATGCGCGTGCCGATCGGCTCCTTCTGGTTGTCGAGCAGCACGGCGGCGTTGTCGTCGAACTTGATGTACGAGCCGTCGCTGCGGCTGATCGCGCGCGCCGTGCGCACGACCACCGCGCGCCGTACCTCGCCCTTCTTGACGCGGGCGTTCGGAATCGCGTCCTTGACCGAGACGACGATCAGGTCGCCGATCGACGCATAGCGCCTTCGCGACCCGCCGAGCACGCGGATGCAGGCCACCTTGCGCGCCCCCGAGTTGTCGGCGACCTCGAGCACCGTTTCCTGCTGAATCATCGGATTCGCCCGTCCCCGTCAGACCGTCGCGGTCGCCTGGACCGTCGTCTGCACCTTCCAGCGCTTGCGCTTCGAGAGCGGCCGGTGCTCGATGATCTGCACCAGGTCGCCGACGTTGCAGCGGTTCCCCTCGTCGTGGGCCATGAAGCGCGAGTAGCGCCGCACGTACTTCTTGTACCGGGGGTCCTGCACCAGGCGCTCGACCCGAACGAGGACGGTCTTGTCCATCTTGTTGCTCACGACGGTCCCGACGAGGGTTCGCCGCATGCCTCGCTTGCTCATTCGCCGGCTCCGCGCTTCTCGCGCAGGATGGTCTGCGCGCGTGCGATGTCGCGGCGAAGCGTTCGGAGCTTCGCCGTGTTCTCGAGCTGCCCCGTCTCCTTGCGGATCCGCACGTTGAAGAGCTCGGCCTGCCAGCCGTTCCGCTTCTCGCTCAGCTCCTCGACGCTCAGATCGCGCAGCTCCTTGCTCTTCATCCGATCGCCTCCCGCTCGACGAAACGGGTCGCCAGCGGCAGCTTGTGCGCCGCGAGGCGCAGCGCCTCGCGCGCGACCCGCTCCGGCACGCCCTCCATCTCGTAGAGGATCCGGCCGGGCTTCACGACGGCCACCCACTCCTCGGGATTGCCCTTGCCCTTGCCCATGCGGGTCTCGGCCGGCTTCTTCGTGACTGGCTTGTCCGGAAAGATCCGGATCCAGACCTTGCCGCCGCGCTTGACGTGGCGGGTCATCGCGACGCGCGCCGCCTCGATCTGGCGCGCCGTCACGCGCGACTGCTCGGTGGCCTGGAGCCCGTACTCGCCGAAGGCGAGCGAGGAGCCCCGGTACGCCTTGCCGCGCATCCGACCCTTGAACACCTTGCGGTGCTTGACCTTCTTCGGCTGCAGCATGATCTACCTCGCCTCGACCTCGCCGATGCGCTTCGAGAGCGTGCCCTGCCGCAGCTCGCGGTCGCTCACGTCTCCCTTGAACACCCAGCACTTGACGCCGATCACGCCGTAGGTCGTCTTCGCCTCGGCCAGGCCGTAGTCGATCTCGGCGCGCAGCGTGTGCAGCGGCACGCGGCCCTCGCGGTACCACGCGCGCCGCCCCATCTCCGACCCGCCGAGCCGGCCCGAGCACTGGATGCGGACGCCCTCGGCGCCGAACTTCATGGTGGCGGTGACCGCCTTCTTCATCGCACGGCGGAACGCGACGCGGCGCTCGAGCTGCATCGCGACGTTCTCGGCGACGAGCTGCGCGTCGAGCTCGGCCTTGCGGATCTCCTTGATGTTGATGAAGACCTCGCGATTCGCCGTGAAGGTCGCCAGCTCCTCGCGCAGCGTCTCCACCTCGGCGCCGCGCTTGCCGATCAGGATGCCCGGCCGCGCGGTGTGGATGTTCACGACGACCTTGTCGCCGGTGCGCTCGAGCACGACCTTCGAGATGCCCGCGTGGTAGAGCTTCTTCTTGATGAACTTGCGGATCGCGATGTCCTCGTGGAGCTGCTCTGAATAGCGGCGCTCCGAGAACCAGTTCGACTGCCACCCGTAGAGGGAGCCGAGCCGAAATCCGTAGGGATGTACCTTTTGACCCACGATCACTCCTCGGACAGGACGACGCGTACGTTCGCCGTCCGCTTCTGGATCCAGTTGGCGCGGCCCTGGGCGCGCGACTGGATGCGCCACATACTCGGGCCCTGATCGACGGTGATCGCCCCGACCACGAGATTGTCGATGTCGATCCCCGCCTGATTGCGGTCGTTGCGCTGCTCCGCGTTCGCGATCGCCGAGCGCACGAGCTTCGCCAGCGCCCGCGAGAAGCGCTTCGGCGACAGGTCGAGGATCGTCAGCGCCTCCTCGACGTTCTTTCCGCGGATCTGGTCGGCCACCAGCCGCGCCTTGCGCGCGCTGACGCGGTAGTTCCCCAGGGTCGCGCTCACGGTCGTCTCCGGCATCGCTTGCTCCGTCGCGTCCTCAGGCCGTCTTCACCCGCTTCGCGCCCGAGTGACCGGTGAACTTCCGCGTCGGCGAGAACTCGCCGAGGCGGTGGCCCACCATGTTCTCGGTGACGAAGACGGGGACGAAGAGCTTTCCGTTGTGCACGTGGAAGGTGAGACCGACGAAGTCGGGCGTGATCATCGAGCGGCGCGACCAGGTGCGGATCACCTGCTTCGAGCCGCCGGCCAGCGCGGAGTCGACCTTGCGCTGCAGGCTCGGGTCGACGAAGGGGCCCTTGCGGAGCGATCGCGACATCTACTTCTTGCCTCGCCGTTTCACGATGTACTTGTCGGTGCGCGGGTTGTTGCGCGTCTTGCGGCCCTTGGTCGGCTTGCCCCAGGGCGTGCAGGGGTGCCGGCCGCCCGACGAGCGGCCCTCGCCGCCGCCCATCGGGTGGTCGACGGGGTTCATCGCGACGCCTCGCACGTTCGAGCGCTTGCCCTTCCAGCGCGAGCGCCCCGCCTTGCCGACGCTCTGGTTCTCGTGGTCGGGGTTTCCGACCTGCCCGACGGTCGCCATGCAGCGCACGTGCAC
This sequence comes from uncultured Spirochaetales bacterium, assembly GCA_964597285.1. GTDB lineage: Bacteria > Myxococcota_A > UBA9160 > UBA9160 > SMWR01 > JAHEJV01. Next base: position 3,039 of record CAZQYK010000534.1, on the reverse strand, counting down.
GCGCCGGTGCTCGCCGCTGGGCATGCGCAGCGTCGCGTAGCGCCCCTCGCGGGCCATCAGCTGCGCGCCGAGGCCGGCGGCGCGCACGAGCTGCGCGCCCTTGCCGGGCTTGAGCTCGATCGCGTGCAGCACCGTTCCGAGCGGCATCTTCTCGAGCGGCAGCGCGTTGCCCGGACGCACCTCGGCACCTTCGCCGGACATCACGCGGTCGCCCGGCCGCAGGCCCGCCGGCGCGATGATGTAGCGCTTCTCGCCGTCGGCGTAGTGCAGCAGCGCGATGTGCGCCGAGCGGTTCGGGTCGTACTCGATCGCCGCGACCTTCGCCAGAATGCCGGTCTTGTCGCGGCGGAAGTCGATGCGCCGGTACAGGCGCTTGTGGCCGCCGCCGCGGTGCCACGACGTGATGTGGCCGTTCCCGTTGCGGCCGCCGCTCTTCGTGACGCGGCCCTCGAGCAGCGCGCGCTCGGCGCCCTTGCGCGTGACCTCCGCGAAGTCGGAGACGCTCATGCCGCGGCGGCCCGGCGAGGTCGGTCGATAGCTTCGGATCGGCATCGCTTTCCTACACCCCCTCGAAGAACTCGATGCTCTGCCCCTCGGTGAGCACCACGAGGGCCTTCTTCCACTCGGGCTTCTGGCCGACGAAGCGGCCGACCCGGCGCGTCTTGCGCGGCATCCGCATCGTGCGCACCGACAGCACGCTCACGTCGAAGAGCGTCTCGACGGCGCGCTTCACGTCGTGCTTGTTCGCGCGCGGGTCCACCGCGAAGGTGACGACGTTCGCCTCCTCGCGGCCGATGTTGCTCTTCTCGGTGACGAGCGGGCGGCGGATCACTTCGTGGAGGTCCATCAGGCCGACTCCGCCCGCGCCGCGCGGCGGCGCTCCTCGGACAGCCGCGCCTCGAGCGCGTCGACGGCCGCGCGCGTCAGCAGCAGCTTCGGGTGTCGCAGCACGTCGTAGACGTTGAGCCCGCCGGCGCGCACCACGCCGATCCGCGGCAGGTTCGACGCCGACTTCTCGAGCTTCGCGTCGGCCCCGGCGATCACGATCAGCACGCCCTCGCCGGCGAGGCCGAGCGCGCCGAGCACCTCGACGACGCGCCGCGTCTTGTAGTCGTCGAACGGGAGATCGTCGACGACGATGATCGCCTCCTCCTGCTGCCGCAGCGACAGCGCGCTGCGCAGCGCCGCCCGCCGCACCTTCTTCGGCAGCGAGTGGTCGTAGCTGCGCGGCACCGGGCCGAACACGGCGCCGCCGCCGGCCCACTGCGGCGCGCGTGTGGTGCCCTGGCGGGCGCGGCCGGTGCCCTTCTGGCGCCACGGCTTCGCGCCGCCGCCGGAGACGGCCGCGCGGTTCTTGGTGCTGTGGGTGCCGGCGTGGCGCGCGGCCAGCTGGCGACGCACCTCGGCGTGCAGCAGGTCGGGCTTCACCTGCACTTCGAACACGCCCGGCGACAGCTCCAGGGAGCCCGCCTGGCGGTTCTCGACGGTGACGACGTTGATCGTGGCCATGGTTCCCTAGAGCTTGATCTCGATGTCGACCCCGGCCGCGAGCTCGAGCTTCATCAGCGCGTCGACGGTCTGCGGCGTCGGGTCGAGGATGTCGATCAGGCGCTTGTGCGTGCGCGTCTCGAACTGCTCCCGCGACTTCTTGTCGATGTGGGGCCCGCGCAGCACCGTGTACTTGTTGATGCTCGTCGGCAGCGGAATCGGCCCCGCCACCCGCGCGCCGGTGCGCATCGCAGTGTCCACGATCTCGCCCGCGCTCTGGTCGAGCAGCTTGAAGTCGTAGGCCTTCATGCGGATGCGGATCTTCTGAGAGGCGAGGTCACCCATGACGATTCCCCGTTATTCGATGATTTCGGCGACGACGCCGGCGCCGACCGTGCGCCCGCCCTCGCGGATCGCGAAGCGCAGCTCCTTGTCCATCGCGATCGGCGTGATCAGCTCCACCGTCATCTCCACGTTGTCCCCGGGCATCACCATCTCCGTCCCGCTCGGAAGCTCCGCAACGCCCGTCACGTCCGTCGTCCGAAAGTAGAACTGCGGCCGGTACCCGTTGAAGAAGGGCGTGTGACGACCCCCCTCCTCCTTCGTCAGGATGTACGCCTGCGCCTTGAACTTCGTGTGCGGCGTGATCGAGCCCGGCTTCGCCAGCACCTGACCCCGCTCCACCTCGTCCTTGCCCGTCCCGCGCAAGAGACAGCCCACGTTGTCCCCCGCCTGACCCTCGTCGAGGATCTTCCGGAACATCTCCACCCCCGTCACCACCGTCTTCTGCGTCGGCGCGATCCCGACGATCTCCACCTCGTCGCCCGTCTTCACGATCCCCTGCTCGATCCGGCCCGTCACCACCGTCCCGCGGCCCGTGATCGAGAACACGTCCTCCACCGGCATCAGGAACGGCTTGTCCAACGCACGCTGCGGCTCCGGAATCGACGCGTCCAGCGCCGCCATCAGCTCGTCGATGCAGCCGTTCGCCTCGTCGCTCGACGCGTCCTCGCCCGCCTTCAGCGCCGAACCCTTGATGATCGGAATGTCGTCGCCCGGAAACTCGTAGTTCGACAACAGCTCCCGAACCTCCAGCTCCACCAGCTCCAACAGCTCCGCGTCGTCCACCTGGTCCACCTTGTTCAGGAACACCACGATGTGCGGAACGTTCACCTGACGAGCCAGCAGCACGTGCTCGCGCGTCTGCGGCATCGGCCCGTCCGCCGCCGAAACCACCAGGATCGCACCGTCCATCTGCGCCGCGCCCGTGATCATGTTCTTCACGTAGTCGGCGTGACCCGGACAGTCCACGTGCGCGTAGTGGCGCTTCTCCGTCTGGTACTCGACGTGCGCCGTCGCGATCGTGATCCCGCGCTCCCGCTCCTCGGGGGCCTTGTCGATGTTCGCGAAGTCCACCTTCTCGGCCAGACCCTTGTGCGCCTGACGCGCCGTGATCGCCGCCGTCAAGGTCGTCTTCCCGTGGTCCACGTGACCGATCGTCCCCACGTTCACGTGGGGCTTGGTCCGCTCGAACTTCTCCTTGGCCATGTG
>CAZQYK010000533.1:0-3555 GCA_964597285.1 uncultured Spirochaetales bacterium | reverse complement strand
GCGCGAGCGCGCGGCCGCGGCGCCGGACGCCGGCGCCCGCACGCGGCTCGCGTCGGAGGCGCGCGTCCACTACCGGCGCGCGCTCGAGCTCGCACCGGGGGATCCCGAGGCCCATGCCGGGCTCGCGGCGACCCATCTGCTGCCCGGCGAGGACGCGTCCGCGGCGCGGCCGCACCTGCGCGAGGCGCGCCGGCGGCTGCCCGGCGACGCCGCGCTCGGCCGCCTCGAGGCCGAGCTCGCGCTCGCGCTCGGCGAGCGCGGCACGGCGCGACGCGAGGCCGCGCGGCTCGTGACCCGCGCCCGAAGCCGCGCCGACCTCGACGCCGCCCGGGCGCTGCTCGACCGGGTCGAGACGCGGGCGGCGGCGAGAGTCCGTAGCGCCGAGAGAGGAGCTGGAGGCGAAGGCCCCTAGGAGAACTCGCCCAGATCGCGCAGCACCGCGTACTCCCACGGCGCGTACACGAAGATGTCCCACGCGGTCTCGACGCCCTCGCGCCCCTCGAAGGGCGCGACGAACGGCGCGCTGCCGACGAAGAAGACCGCGCCGAGCACGACGGCGGTGGCGTTGAGCGGCCGGAGCACGACGACGTCGAACGCGACGTCGGCGACCTCTCCCGCCGAGACCGCCCCGGCCGCGCGCGGCGCCACCGCGAGCGCGAGCGCCGCGGCCAGCGCGAGCGCCGACCCGGCGCGGCGGGAGCGGCGGCGGGGGTCGTCGGACGGTGTCATCACGCGGGCCTCCCTCGCGGCAGCAGCGGCCCGCGCGGGAGCCTCCCGCGGCGGGCCGGCGTCCAGCATGACATGCCGGCGGCCCCGCTGACCAGTGCGAAGAGGAGCCCCATGGCCCGCAGCGCCCGCGCTAGACTGCCCGGCTCCGTCCGCGCGGAGCCATCCAGACAGCCCCCGGAGCCCGACCGACCTCGATGCCCCGCGACCGCTCGTTCCCGCTCCTGCTGCTCTGCTTCTTTCTGTCGGGCCTCGCGGCGCTGATCTACGAGACCGCCTGGACCCGCGAGTTCGCGTTCGTCTTCGGCACCTCGGAGCTGGCCATCGCGACCGTCCTCGCGGCCTACATGGGCGGCCTCGCGGCCGGCGCGGCGCTGGCCGCCCGCTTCGCGCGCCGCCTCGCGCGGCCGGTGCTGGCCTACGGCGTGCTCGAGCTCGGCATCGCGCTCGCGGCGCTCGCGGTGCCGCTCGGGGTCGCGGCGTCGCGCTGGCTCTACGTCGCGCTCTTCGGCGGCCGCGCGGGCCTGCCCGACGCCGGCGGGCTCACGACCTCTCTCTTCTACCTGGCCTGCTCCTTCGTGATCCTGCTCGTGCCCACCGCGATGATGGGCGCGACGCTGCCGCTGCTCGCGCGCCACGCGGTGCGCGAGGAGCGGCAGATCGGCGGCCGCGTCGGCGTGCTCTACGCGACCAACACCGCCGGCGCGGTCAGCGGGACGCTGCTCGGCGCGTTCGTGCTGCTGCCCGCGCTCGGGCTGCGCACGACGATCGCCGTCGCGGCCGGCGTCAACGCGCTCGTCTTCCTCGCCGCGTGGGCGCTCGCGCGGGCGAGCGGTCCGCTGCCGCCAGCCGACACCGAGCCGGCCCGCTTCGAGCCGGCCGGGCCCCGCGCGCGCTGGATCCTGCCGATGATCGGCCTCTCCGGCTTCGTCTCGTTCAGCTACGAGGTGATGTGGGTGCGCCTGATCGGGCACGTCGTCGGCGCCGGCGTGCAGGCCTTCGCGACGATGCTCGCGAGCTTCCTCGCCGGCATCGCGATCGGCTCGGCGCTCGCGTCGCGCTTCGCGACGAGCCCGCAGCGCGCCGCGGCCGGCTTCGGCGTCGCGCAGCTCGGGATCGCGGCGCTCTCGCTCGCGGCCTTCGCCGCACTCGACTGGATCCCGAGCCCCATCGAGATGCAGCGCTGGGGCGTCGCCGAGATCTGGGGAGAGACGGCGGCGTGCATGCTGACGCTCTTCCCGGCGGCGCTGTGTATCGGCGCGACCTTCCCCTTCGCGGTCCGCGTGCTGGCCCGCGGCGGCGACGATGCCGGTCCGGCCAGCGCGCGCGTGTTCGCCGCGAACACCGTCGGCTCGATCTTCGGCTCGATCGCGGCCGGCTTCTGGCTCGTGCCCGAGCTCGGCTTCGCCGGCACGCTCGTGCTGTGCGCCGCGCTGAACCTCGGCCTCGCCGCCGCCGCCGCGCTGATCTTCGGCCGGCGGCGGCCGCTGCTGCTCGCGGCCGCGGTCGCCGGCGGCGCCGTCGTCGCGCTGCTGCCGCCGAGCACGCCGTGGAACACGCTGCGCTATTCGTCGCTCGGCGGCGGTGGGCGCGCGTGGGGCCCGGTGCAGTACTACGCCGTCGGCCGCTCGTCGACGGTGCTCGTCACCGACCAGCGCTACGCGTTCGCGCTGCGCAACAACGGGCTGCCCGAGGCCGGCATGCAGCGCCCGGGCACGTGGATCAACCGCCATCCGCTGACGCGCTGGCTCGGTGCGCTGCCCGTGCTCGCGCGGCCCGACGCGAAGAGCTACGTGCTCGTCGGCCTCGGCGGCGGCATGGCGATCGAGATCGTCCCCCGGACGATCGAGCGCATCGACGTGATCGAGCTCGAGCCCGAGGTCCTCGCGGCGAACCAGAGCGTCGGCACGCTGCGGTGGCGCGACCCGCTCGCCGACCCGCGCGTCCACGTGCACCTGAACGACGCGCGCAACGCGCTGCTGCTGGCCTCGGACGCCCGCTTCGACGCGATCGTGTCGCAGCCCTCGCACCCGTGGGCCGGCGGCGCGGCCCACCTGTACACGCGCGAGTTCTTCGAGCTCGTCAAGACCCGGCTCAGCCCCGACGGCGTGTTCGTGCAGTGGATCGGGCTGCCCTTCGTCGACGAGACACTGCTGCGCTCGCTGCTCGCGACGCTCGCCGAGGTGTTCCCGCACGTGCAGGCCTACGACCCTCCGCCCGGCGGGTCGGTGCTCTTCCTCGCGTCGAACGCGCCGCTCGACCTGCACGCGAGCGTCGCGCGCGCGCTCGAGCGGGTCCCCGACGACCTCGCGCTGCTCGGGATCTCGAGCCCGGAGGACGTGCTCGCGAGCTGGATCCTCGACGACGCCGGCGTGCGCGAGCTCGCCGAGGGCGCGCCGCCGAACCGCGACCGCCACAACCCGCTCCAGAACTACTCGCACCGCCTCGGCCGCCGCTCGCTCGCGTACGGCGCCGACGCGCTGCTCGCGCCGGTCGATCCCCGCGTCCGGTCGTTGCCGCCCGGCACCGACGTCTTCGCGCTGCTGCGGCGGCTCGACCCGGCGCGCGCCGAGCGTGTCGCCGCGTCGCTCGAGCGCGAGGTCGACCGCGAGGTGGGGCTCGCGATCGCCGACCTCGCGGCGCGCAAGCGCGTCAGCGCTCGGGGGCGCCTCGAGAAGGTCCTCGCCGAGGAGCCGCGGCACGTCGAGGCACGCGCGGTGCTGATGATCCTGTCGGCTCGCCAGCTCGCCGAGGGCGCCGACCCCGCGACCCTGCTCGCGCCCCCGATCTCGGACGCCGAGCGCGCGGTCGCCGCGGCCTGGGCCGCGC
>CAZQYK010000532.1:0-4950 GCA_964597285.1 uncultured Spirochaetales bacterium | reverse complement strand
CTCGACCAGGGCGCAGACGTTGAGCAGCGGGAAGTCGATCGACTTGCGCACGCGCAGCTTCTCGAAGGCGGCGACCGTGTTCGGCCCGGGCAGGGGCACGACGACACGGGTGAGGATCTCGTCCGGCTCGAGCACCGTGTTGTGGATGCCGTCGGCGGCGTAGAAGGCCTCGAGGGGCACGCTGCGCTCGCCGCGGCGGCTGAGCAAGGTGACGCGGGCGCCGTAGCACAAAAGGGGTAAGGCGGAGTCGTTGGAGGCGGCGGCGACGCAGTTCTTGCCGCCGGCCTTCGCGCGGTAGAGCGCCTGGTCGGCCTTCTGGAAGAAGCGCTTGCGGTTGCCGCAGAAGGCGGCCACGCCGATCGACACCGTGACGCGGAGCGGACGCAGCGAGTCGTCGACGATGAACGACGACTCCGAGATCGCGGTGCGCACCTTCTCGGCGAGCCGGTAGGCGCCCTCGGCATCGGTGTTCGGCGCGAGCACGACGAACTCCTCGCCGCCGTAGCGCGCGCACAGGTCGCTCGCGCGCACGACGTCGTAGAGGATCGTCGCGATCCGCACCAGCACCTCGTCGCCGGCGGCGTGGCCGTGGCGGTCGTTCAGGCGCTTGAAATCGTCGATGTCGAGCAGCAGGATCGACAGCGCCTCCTGCGTCCGCTCGACGCGGCGGATCTCGCGCGTCAGGTGGTCCTGGAAGAAGCGGTGGTTGTGCAGCTTCGTCAGACCGTCGGTGATCGAGAGCTGGCTCAGCACCTCGTTCGCCTGCTCGAGGCGCGCGTTGCGGTCGGTGAGGCGCCGGTTCGTGTCCTCGATCTCCTGGCGGTGGCGGCGCTGGCGGCGCAGCATCTCGTCGAAGGTGCGCGAGAGCAGGCCGATCTCGTCGCGCGAGTGGATCCGGGGCACCTCGACGTCGAGCTCCCCGCGGCCGACGCGCCGCGCGGCCTCGGAGAGCTGGCCGATCGGGCCCACGAGGCGCGCGGTGAAGCGGTAGGCGAAGAGGCTGAACGCGAGGATGATGCACAGGTCGATCGCGAAGACGCGCGCGACCATCGCCAGCACCGGCCCGTAGGCGGTCTCGAAGGGCGTCAGCACGACCGCGTGCCAGCCGAGCAGCTCGATCGGCCGCGACGCGCCGATCACGTGCGCGCCGTCGAGGTCGATCTCGCGCACCGCGCCGTTCGTGCGCAGCGCCGCCAGCGGGACGCGCTCGAGCGGCGCGCCTCCCGGCGGCCGGCCCGCCGAGACGAGCACGTTTCCCTCGGCGTCGGCCAGCGCGAGGAACGCGTCCGCGTCGGGCAGCTCGAGCGCCAGCAGCGGCGCGACCCGCGACACCGACACGACGGCGACGAGCATCCCCGGGTGGCGCTCGCCGAGCGGGGCGATCGCGAGCGCGGGCCTCCCGTCGTCGAGGTGCAGCGTCGCGAGCCGGTCGGGCCGCTCGAGCGCGGCGCCGGCGGCGTCGGGGGCCTCGCCGGCGCGCTGCGCGATCGCGTCGCCGTCGAAGCGCGCGAGGCCGTCGATCGGAATCGCGAGCGCGGCGAGGTCGCCGGGCAGCGCGGCGTGCGCACGGGAGCCGCCCTCGTGGTGCTCGAGATACTCGAGCTCGAGCCGGACGCGCTGGATCCACGGCTCGATGCGGCCCGACGCGTGGTGCAGCGCGCGCGGGTAGAGCCGGTCGATCATCCCGCGCAGCGACGCGCTCGTGTTCTCGATCGAGATCCAGCTCACGAGCAGCGCCGTGACGAGCGTCGACGCGAAGACCAGCAGGATGACCTTGGTCCCGAGCCCGCTCAGCGCCGCCGGCCGGGGCCGGCCCGGATCCGGATCGACACCGGCAACGCTGTGCTCTTCGCTCGCCACGCCGCTGCACTCATCGACCCGGCCGCCGGCGCGCTTGACGGCGGGGGACGCCTTTGGATCCGGGGAGTTGGCGTCGCTTGGCCCCGCGGGGCGCGGTCCGTCGTCGCGCGCTGGCTCCGATAACCCGGCGTCGCGCAACGGGAATCGGCGCGCGCGCCGATTGCGGCCGCTGCGCCGCTCGATTAAGCTCCGCTTGGTTTTTCAAGGGGTTAGCCGTCGTGCGCGCCCCTGCGCGCCGCCCGTGATCCGGGACGGATCCGGAGGCGCGCAGGCGGGCAGGCGGCCGGAGCGGCCGGCGAGCCCGACCGCGCGCCCGCCGCAATCCGACGTGGAGTCTGGATGGCCCAGCCCGAAGAGAGCCCTTCCGTCCGCCCGATCGAGGCGCCGAGCGAGAGCGACGAGCTCGCGGCGCTGCGCGAGCGGATCGACGCCGTCGACGCGGCGATCCTCGAGCGGCTGAACGAGCGGGCGCGCCTCGTCGACCAGGTCGGGCGGCTGAAGCGCGGCGACGTCCGAGCGGTCTACGAGCCGACGCGCGAGCGCCGCATCGTCGACGGCCTGCGCGCGCGCAACCCGGGCCCCTTCCCCGACGCCGGCATCGCGTCGGTGTTCCGCGAGATCGTCTCGGCGACGCGCTCGCTCGAGGCGGCGCTGCGCGTCGCGTTCCTCGGCCCCGACGGCACGTTCTCGCACCAGGCCGCGCGCGAACACTTCGGCGCGCTCGCGCGCTTCGTCGGCGTCGCGAGCATCGGCGACGTCTTCGCGGCGGTCGAGACCGGCCGCGCCGAGCTCGGCATCGTGCCGGTCGAGAACACGACCGAGGGCGTCGTCAGCCAGACGCTCGACGCGCTCGCCGAGCACGACGTCTCGATCTGCGCCGAGCGCGTGCTGCGCGTGTCGCTGTCGCTGCTGTCGCGCGACGGACGGCTCGACGCGGTGCGCTGCGTCGTCTCGCACCCACAGGCGCTCGCGCAGTGCCGGCGCTGGCTCGACCGGCACCTGCCCGACGCGGAGCGCGTCGAGGCGGCGAGCACGAGCGCGGCGGCCCGGCGCGCCCAGCAGGAGGCGGGCTGTGCGGCGATCGCCGCCGGGCTGGCGGCCGAGGTCTACGGCCTCGCGCCGGCCGCCGAGGGCATCGAGGACCGCGCCGACAACCGCACCCGCTTCGTCGTGATCGGCGGCGACCCGCCGCCGCCGAGCGGGGCCGACCTGACCTCGCTCCTGTTCACGATCCGCCGCGACGAGTCCGGGGCGCTGCTCCGGCTTCTCGAGCCGATCGCGGCCGAAGGGGTGAACCTCACGTCGATCCAGCTCCGGCCGATCAAGGGAAAGCCTTGGGAGTACCTGTTCTTCATCGACTGCGAGGGGCACCGCTCGGAGCCGGCGGTGCAGCGCGCGCTGGCCGCCGCGGCGAGGGTCGCGAGCAGCGCGCGCGTGCTCGGCTCGTACCCGCGCGCCGAGAGCGCGGACGCCGGGGAGGGCGGCTAGCGTGACCCTCGAGCGCATCGTCAAGCCGCACATCCGCGAGCTCGCCCCGTACGAGCCCGGCAAGCCGCCCGAGCAGCTCGAGCGCGAGCTCGGCATCGAGGGCGCGATCAAGCTCGCGTCGAACGAGAGCCCGATCGGACCGTCGCCGCGCGCGGTGGCCGCGGTGCGCGCGGCCCTCGACGACGTGCACCGCTACCCCGACGGCGCGTGCTTCGAGCTCCGCTCGCGCCTGGCTCGCCGCTTCGGCGTCGGCGAGCAGCAGCTCGTGTTCGGCTGCGGCGCCGACGAGCTGCTCGAGCTGGTCGCGAAGTCCTTCCTCGGACCCGGCGACGAGGCGGTGTTCGCGTGGCCGTCGTTCGCGATGTACCCGATCGTCGTCAAGGGCATGGGCGCCGTGCCGGTGCCGGTGCCGCTCGACGCTCGCCTCGCGCACGACCTCGACGCGATGCGCCAGGCGATCGGCCCGCGCACGCGCGTCGTGTTCGTCTGCAACCCGAACAACCCGACCGGCACGAGCGTCGGCGGCGACGCGTTCGACGGCTTCGTCGCGTCGCTGCCCGACGAGCTCGTGCTCGTCGTCGACGAGGCCTACTTCGAGTACGCGCGCCGGCCCGACTTCCCCGACGCGACGGCCTGGGTGCGCCGGCGTCCGGGCACGCTGGTGATGCGGACCTTCTCGAAGATCTACGGGCTGGCCGGGCTGCGCGTCGGCTACGGCGTCTGCGACGCCGAGCTCGCCGACTACCTGAACCGCGCGCGGCACCCCTTCAACGTGAACCGGCTCGCCGAGGTCGCCGCGGTGGCCGCGCTCGACGACGACGCGCACGCCGAGCGCTCGCGCGCGGTGAACGCCGAGGGCGCCGAGTACCTGACCCGCGAGCTCGCGGCGCTCGGCCTCGAGGTCTGGCCGACCGACGCGAACTTCGTGCTCGTGCGGGCCGGCGAGGGCGCCTTCGACCGCCTGCAGCGCGCCGGCGTGATCGTGCGGCCGCTGGCCGGCTTCGGCATGCCCGACTGCATCCGCGTCAGCATCGGCCTGCCCGAGGAGAACGAGCGCCTCGTGAAGGCGATGGCGCGGATCGTCGAGGAGCGCCGGTGAGCGCGCCGCTCGGCCGCGTCGCCGTCGTCGGGCTCGGACTGCTCGGCGGGTCGGTCGCACTCGCGGCGCGCCGCCGCGGCGCGGCGCGCGAGGTGGTCGGCGCGACGCGCAGCGCCGACGCACGCGCCGAGGCGCTCGCGCGCGGCGCGGTCGACCGCATCGTGCCGCTCGAGGAGGCCGGGCGGGGCGCCGACCTCGTCGTGCTCGCGACCCCGGTCGGCGCGATGGAGCGCGTGCTGCGCGCGCTGGCATCCGGTCTTTCGGCCGGGGCGGTCGTCACCGACGTCGGCAGCGTCAAGACGCCGCTCGTCGAGACGCTGCCGGGCCTGCTCCCGCCCGGCTGTGCGTACGTCGGCTCGCACCCGATGGCCGGGAGCCACACCCGCGGCATGTCGTGCGCGCGCGCCGACCTGCTCGACGGGGCGGTCTGCGTCGTCACCGACGCCCCGGACGCGGCCGCGCGGGCCCGCGTCGAGGCGTTCTGGGCGGCGCTCGGCGCGCGG
>CAZQYK010000531.1:0-8994 GCA_964597285.1 uncultured Spirochaetales bacterium | reverse complement strand
AGCCGTCGCGCCCGCGGTCGAAGGGGCGGCTCGCGCGCTCGGGCTCGTCGTTGCGCGTCGAGAGCGCGCGCATCGCGGCGAAGCTCGCGACGCCGACGTCGGTCACCGGCGCCTCGGTGCCGCCGGCGAGCATCGCGTCGGCGTCGCCGCGCTCGATCGCCCGCGCCGCCTCGCCGATCGAGTGCGAGCCGGTGGCGCAGGCGCTGACGTGGCACAGGTTCAGCCCGCGCAGGCCGTGCTGGATCGCGAGGTAGCCGCTCGTCATGTTGCAGATCGTCATCGGGATCACGAAGGGCGCGACGCGCCGCGGCCCCGACTCGACGAGCGTCCGCACGCCGCGCGCGATCGTCTCGATGCCGCCGATGCCCGACCCCACCGCGACGCCGATGCGGTCGCGGCTCGCGTCGTCGATCGGCAGCTTCGACGTCTCGAGCGCCTCGCGCGCCGCGACGAGCGCGAGCGCGATGCAGCGGTCGAGTCGCCGCGCCTCCTTCGGCGGCACGTGCGAGAGGTCGAGCTCGCCCGGCACCTCGCCGGCGATGTTGACCGGGTAGATCGACGCGTCGAAACGCGTGATCGGACGGATGCCGCTGCGCCCGGCGACCGCCGCGCTCCAGGTGCTCTCGAGGTCCAGGCCCAGCGGAGACACGCAGCCGACGCCGGTGACGACGACCCGGCGGCGCGCGGCGCCTCTCACGCCCCGAGCTTCTCGCGGAGGTAGGCGGTGGCGTCTCCGATCGTCTGGATGCGCTCGGCGTCCTCGTCGGGGATCTCGATGTCGAACTCCTCCTCCATCGCCATCACGAGCTCGACGATGTCGAGGGAGTCCGCGCCGAGGTCGTCGATGAACGACGCCTCCGGCTTGATCTCCTCCTCGGTGACCCCGAGCTGCTCGACGATCAGCTCCGAGACCCTCTTCTCCAGCACCATTCGATCCCCTCCTGGTCGCAGGGCGCCAGACTAGCGCTCTCCGGCGACGAACACGGCCGCGTCCTCGAGCTGATCGGCGGCGTCGAGGCTCGCGCGCGCGATCGAGCGGTCGATGCGCGCGACGAGCCCGGTCAGCACGCGCCCGGGCCCGACCTCGAGCACGCGCCGGACGCCCTGCGCGGCGAGGGTCGCGACGCTCTCGGCGAATCGCACTGGCGCCGTCACCTGGCGCTCGAGCAGCTCCGGGAAGCGCGCGCCGGAGCGCTCCGGGCGGGCCTCGACGTTGCTGACGATCGGCGCCGACGGGTCGCGGAAGCGCACCCGCGCGAGCTCGAGCGCGAGCTTGCCGGCCGCAGGCCGCATCAGCTCGCAGTGGAACGGCGCCGACACGTCGAGCGGCACGGCGCGCTTCGCGCCGGCGTCGAGCGCGCGGGCGCACGCGGCCTCGACGGCCGCGGCGTCACCGGAGATCACCGTCTGCGCCGGGCCGTTGTAGTTCGCCGGCGCGACGACGCGGCCGGTGCGCCGGGCCACGTCTTCACAGGCCCGCGCGACCTCTTGGGGCGCGAGGCCCAGCACCGCCGCCATCGCCCCGCGCTTCTCCGGCACCGCCTCCTGCATGAAGCGCCCGCGCGCGTGCACGAGGCGCACCGCGTCCTCGAACTCGAGAGCGCCGGCAGCGACGAGCGCCGAGTACTCGCCGAGGCTGTGGCCGGCGAAGAAGGCCGGACGCGCCGCGCCGCGCTCCTCGAGCGCGCGCAGCAGCGCGATGCTCGTGGTCAGGATCGCCGGCTGCTGCACCTCGGTGCGGACGAGCTCTTCCTCTGGGCCGTCGAAGCACAGCTTCGACAGCGGAAACCCGAGCGCGCCGTCCGCGGCGTCGAACACCGCGCGCGCGGCAGCCGACGCGGCGTGGACGTCGCGTCCCATGCCGAGCGCCTGTGAGCCCTGGCCGGGAAAGAGCAGCGCGAGCACGCGGCGTCAGTCCTCGTCGGTCTGGACGACTTCGCGCCCGCGATAGGTGCCGCAGTTCGGGCACACGCGGTGGGGGCGCTTCGGCTCGCCGCACTGCGGACAGTTGCTGCGCGCGGGCGTCGACAGCGCGTCGTGGGACCTGCGCATGTTGCGCCGCGACTTCGACGTCTTTGCCTTCGGAACCGCCATTCGACGCTCTCCCTAGTCGTTGCCGCCGTCCCGCTCGGGCGCCGCCCGGCGCAGCGCCGCGAGGACGGCGAACGGCGAACTCGGAGCGACCTCTTCGCACCCGCACGGCGCCTCGTTTCGGTCGGCTCCGCAGCGGGGGCACAGTCCCGCGCAGTCCTCCCGGCACAGCGGCTTCACCGGCAGCGCCAGCGAGATCACTTCGAGACACACCGAATCCAGCTGTAGCTCGGACCCCCGGTACCAACCCAACTCGAGCTCGTCCGTCGTGCACAGACCGTCGCGGGCCAGCGCGGCCGCGGCCTCTGGCTCCGCCGGCGTGCGCAGGCCGGCGGGCTCCAGGACCAGCCGGAAGGGTTCGCGAAGGGCGTGACGATAGCGCGCGAGGCAGCGCGCGCATTCCAGATCGAGGCCGGTTCGGACGCTCCCCTCGAGGACGATCTCCTCACCGCGGCCGCGGTAGGCGTGGCCGCTGACCGACAGCGGCTCGGAGAGCTCGCGCGGCAGCCCGACCTGCGGCGCCATGTGCGCGCACCACCACGCGCTGCCCTCCTCGTAGGCGAAGGGCCTCGGCTCGGACGTCAGCCGTTCGACCTCGAGCTGCATGGGCGTGCCGCGCGACCGCCAGGGGCTTCGGAGGCCGAAAACCCTGGGAATGGAGCCGGGTTAGCAGAGGGTCCGGAGCCGGGCAACAACGGGCGGCGGCAGCGGTCGGCGCGGACCCCTCGGGGCTTCCCGCGAAGCCGGGTCGAAGCCCGGGTGGATCCCCGGGGAGGATTCGAACCTCCATTAACAGGTTCAGAGCCTGCTGTCCTGCCGTTAGACGACCGGGGAGTGCCGCCGCGCGGGACCTTACCTCAGCCAACCCAGGCAAACAGCCCGAGCCCGTGCGGCGCGAGCAGCACCGCGAGCGCGCCGGCCGCGATCGCCGGCGCGAAGCCGAAGGGCGTGCCCCAGCCGCGCCGCACGCCGAGCGCGAGCGCGCCGAACGCGAGGCCGGCGAGCGACGCGGCGACGATCGTCTCGAGCACGCCGAAGGGCCCGAGCACCGCGCCGATCATCGCGAGCAGCTTGACGTCGCCGAAGCCGACGCCGGGAAACCAGGTCCAGTAGTCGAGCGTGCCGGGTGTCGGCAGCGGATCGCCCTCGCCCGGCCAGTGGTCGAAGTGCCGGCCGAGCGCGGCCGCGACGCGCGCGTGCGCGAAGCCGACGCTCCACAGGAGGCCACCGCCGAGCAGCGCGCCGATCGCCGAGCGCGCGAGCGCGTCGCCGTACGGCTCGCCGGCGCTCCACGCGACCGCCGGCGCGACGGCGAGCGCGAGCGCGAGTCCGCCGAGCGAGATCTCGTCGGGGATGATCCGGTGGTCGAAGTCGATCACCGCGGTCGCGACCAGCGCGGCGGCGAACGCGCAGCCGAGCAGCGCCATCGGCGTCGCACCGAAGCGCAGCACGACGGCCGCGAAGAGCAGCCCCGTCAGCGCCTCGATCGCCGGGTAGCGCGCCGAGATGCGGACGCCGCACGCCCGGCAGCGCCCGCGCAGCCACAGGTACGAGAGCAGCGGCACGTTGTCGAACCAGCGCAGCGGCGTCGCGCAGGCCGGACAGCGCGAGCCCGGCCGCACGATCGACTCGTCGCGCGGCAGGCGGTGGATCACGACGTTGAGGAACGAGCCCACCGCGAGACCGAAGCCGAGCGCGAACGCCGCCCAGACGGAGGTCGGGACGGCGCGTGCGGCGTCGGCGAGGACCGAGAGCGCCTCGCTCATGTCGCCCGAACGTAGCAGGCGGCGGGCGCCGTCACGGCCGCCTATCGGAAGTCGCGCCGCTCGAACACCGCGACGGCGGCGAGCAGCACGAGCGTCAGGTAGCCGGCGCCGTAGAGCAGCGGCAGCGCCCAGTCCGACGCGGTCAGCGGAAGCAGGTGGGCCGCCTCGGACGAGAGGTTGAAGCTCTCGAGGTCGGGCAGCACGCGGTGCGCGAGCCACGTGGAGCGCGCGAAGAGCGCCGACTGCGCCTCGGCGCCGATGTCGCGCAGCTCGCGCGTCAGGTGCCCGACGATCCAGACGCCGGTCGTGAAGAAGGCCGCGAGCACCGGCGTCGTGAAGGCCGAGAAGAAGGTCGCGATGCCGACGACGAGCGCGAGCTCGAAGGCCGCGAGCGCGAAGAAGGCCGCGTGCGCACCGCCGAGCGGCGCGCCGGTGGCGAGCGAGACCGCGACGAAGGCGGCACCCATGATCGCGACCTGCAGCCACAGCGTCAGCGTCAGCCCGAGGAACTTGCCGACGAGGAACGCGCCGCGCGAGAGCGGCTTCGAGAGGATCGTGTAGACGGTGCGGCGGTCGACCTCCTTGTGGATCAGGTTGATGCCGACCAGGATCGCGATCGCGACGCCGAACAGCCGCACCGCACCCATGCCGACGTCCTGCAGGATGCGGTGTCCCTCGACGTACGAGAGCGACGCGACCACGGCGCCGGAGCCGATCATCCCCACCGCGAAGAAGAGCAGGCCGTAGAGCAGCTTGCTGCGCACGGACTCGCGCACCGTGTTGCGCGCGATCGTCCACACGCACAGCAGCGTCCGAGCCGGGATCACGAACGGCCCTCCTGCACCGCGCTGAGGAACACGCGCTCGAGCGACGCGCGGTGCGGCGCCACCGACAGCACGCGCGCGCCGGACTCGAGCAGCGCCGCGAGCGCCTCGTTCACGCGCTTCTCGGGCACGCGCACCTCGATGCACTCGCCGACGCCGCGCAGCCGCGCGCCGAGCCGCTCCTCGAGCCGCCCGCCCAGCTCGGCCGGCAGGCCCTCGACGAGCACGTCGGTCTGGCGCTCGCCCACCTCGAGGAAGTCCTGGATCGCGCCCTCGTAGCGGATGCGGCCCGCGACGATGATCGCGACGCGGTCGCAGACGAGCTCGACGTCGTGCAGGATGTGGGTGTTCATGAACACCGTCTTGCCCTGGTCGCGCATGCGCAGCACGAGGTCGCGGATCTCCTTGCGCCCGATCGGGTCGAGTCCGCTCATCGGCTCGTCGAGGAAGACGACGTCGGGGTCGTGCACGAGCGCCTGCGCGATGCCGACCCGCTGCTGCATGCCCTTGCTGTAGGTGCGCAGGCGCGCGTCGGCGGCGTGCGCGAGCCCCACGCGCTCGAGCAGCTCGTCGATGCGCCGCGCGCGGCGCTCGCGCGGCACGCCGCAGAGCTTCGCGTAGAAGTCGAGCGTCTCGCGCCCGCTCAGGTAGTCGTAGAAGTACGGGTTCTCGGGCAGGAAGCCGACGTGGCGCCGGTAGGCCGTCTCGCCGACGTCGTGGCCGAGCACGCTCGCCCGGCCCGAGGTCGGGCGCATCAGGCCCATCAGCAGCTTCAGCGTCGTCGTCTTGCCCGCGCCGTTCGGCCCGACGAAGCCGAAGATCTCGCCCTCGCGCACGCTGAACGAGATCCCGTGCAGCACGCGCTTGCGGCGCAGCCCGAAGCCGGGACGCACGTCCTTCACGAGATCCTCGACGCGGACGATCTCGCGAGCGCTCACGAGCGGGCCTCGCTCTCGCCAGCGCCGCCGGGCTGCTCGCGCTTGCGCGCCGCGTCGGCCGGGTGGACGTGGATGCGGTAGCGCGTGCCGTAGAACGACGAGACGATCTCGCCGCTCTCGGCGTCGATCACCCACTCGAAGCCGTCGAAGTGCGGGTGCGGCGGCGGCTGGCGGTCGAGCACGCGCAGCGGCCCCGACCACAGCTCGGCCGGCGCGCGCAGGTCGCGGCCGTGGCGGCGCCGGAACTCGTCGCGCGCGCGGTCGAGATGGCGCGCGCGCCGCTCGATCTCGATCTCGTCGAAGGCCTTCAGGTACTCCGCGCGCGCGTACTCGTCCTCGGTCTCGCGGACGAGCTGCTCGAGGAAGAGCGCCGCGGTGTCGAGGCTGTCGCTCGCGGCCCGCAGGCGCGTGACGAAGGCGCCGAGGTACGCCGGAGCGCCCTCGAGCGCGACCGCCGGCTCGAGCACGTCGGCCGCGGCCGCGGGCTCGTCGAGGTGGAAGAAGTGGTTGTACCCGAGGTAGAAACGGTTGCGCCAGTCGAGCGGGTGATAGGCGATCCCCTGGCGCAGCAGCCGGTTCGCATGCAGCACCGCATCGCGGTCCTCGGTGAGCCACAGCGCGGCGAAGCGGTAGGGGTGGTCGACCCAGGGATCGAGCGCGGTCACGACGTCGATCAGCTCGCCGACGAGCTGCGGGTCGCCGGCGCTGCGCACCGCGCCGCCGACGAGCTGGATCGCCTGGATCCAGAACCAGTCGGCGACCACCGGCTCGAAGCCGAGCGCGAGCGCCTTCGCGCGCGCCGGGCTCGGCACCGCGAGCCGCCCGCTCGCCGCGGCCGAGCCCGTGTCCATCGCGGTGTGCACCGCAGCCGTCGCGCACGCGAGCGCCGCGCACGCGAGGCCGCGCGCCCGCAGCCTTCCCCCGGAAACCACCCCGAACACGAAATCCCCCTCCCAGGCGCCGTGCGGCTAGTAGTTGTCCGTCGTGGCCTGGATGGTGACCTCGTCGTAGATGCTGTCGCCGGTCTCCGGCCGGATCGGCGGGCCGTAGGCGAACACGCGGCTCGGGCACTCGCCGGTCACGGCGCCGGCGGAGTCGCGCTGCGGGTGGACGTACATCAGCGCCGAGACGAAGCCGTCGCCGTCGACGTCGCCGTGGGCCGTGGTCGTGAAGCACAGGCTGCAGCTGCAGCCGGTCGTCGAGTTCACGTCGTAGCTGTAGTAGACGGAGCCCTCGGACTGCCAGCCGACGACGTCGAAGAAGGACGTCGTCGGGGCGTCCCACGGCATCTTCTTCGTGCCGAGGCCGCCGTAGTCGGAGGGCTTCGGAAGCGTCGGCTCGCCGCTGGTGGCGAGCATGTCCGGGAACGCGCCCTTTTCGGCCGCGTAGGAGACGTAGGAGCGCGCGAGGCTCGCGAGGTTCGAGTAGCCCTCGGCCCGGCGGCTGCGCGCCTGGTAGGTCATGAAGTTCGGGATCGCGATCGCGGCCATCGTTCCGATCAGCGCGACGACGATCATCAGCTCGACCAGCGTGAACCCACCCCGGGTCCGCGATCGCTGCGGGATGCGCATTGCGGGACTCCTCGAATCTTCAGGGGGGTGTGTGACGCCAGGAACTCGTGAGGGAGAGAGAGCAGCGAGGGGTGGAGGGCCGGACGCGCCGGCCCTCCACCCGAGCACTAGGCGATCCTAGAACTCGCTCTGCCCGAAGTTCGCCGCGCAGGGGCCGACCTGGGCGTCGCCCGCGAGGCTCTGCAGCGTCGCCACGGCGCAGGTGTGGCCCGTCTGCACCGGAGCCGCAGCACCGCCGGCGACCGGCTTGTGGTAGCCCCAGTACTGCATCGTCGTGTTCGCGTCGATGTCGGCCTCGGCCGTCGCGAAGAAGCCGGTGCCGTTCGCGTCCGCGCCCACGGCGTAGGTGAAGTACACCTGGCCCTCGGGCGCCCAACCGATCGTGTTGAAGCCCGTGGTGGCCGTGAAGCTCGTCTTCGAGCTGGTCGGCGTGTAGCCCGGCGGGGCGACCATCGCCGAGACGTAGCGGCCGAACTCCGAGTAGTAGGACTGCTCGGAGGTGCGGATCGCCGCGAGGTTGGTCTTGCCCTCGCTCGACTTCGCCTTCAGCTGGAAGCGGATGAAGTTCGGAATCGCGATCGCGGCCAGGATGCCGATGATCGCGACCACGATCATCAGCTCGATGAGCGTGAAGCCGCCCTTGCGTGCGTGAAGCTTCTTCATGGGATCTCCCTGATCTGGTCCACTGAACCGAGCCCTGCACCTCGGGAAACCCCTTCCCGACCCCTTCCCAGGGGCCACGCCGAACTTCGGCGCAGGCCGTGATACTCGGTCACTCCGTTCGCCGGCCCCCGAAGCAAGCGGTGTGCCAGGCCCCCGGACGACTGGATCTTCCATCGGCAGGTGCCCGACCCAACCTGAGCCGCGCAGGCCCGTCGCGCCGGTCCGCTGTGCCGGGCTGCGAACGCCGCCGGACCCGGGCACGAGTCCCGCGCGGTGCCGCGATCCGTCACCGAGGTGACGCGCAGCGTCCCTCGAGGCTCAAGCGCGCGCCCCCCGGCTCCGAAGCAGCGGGGGCGCTCGAGTCGAAGCGAAGGGGCCGCGCAGCGATGGCTCAGCTCACGATCGTCGGCTGCCTGGTCGTCTCCGGGGGGACCGCGCTGGTCTACCAGATCGTCTGGGTGCGCCTGCTCGGGCTCGCGTTCGGCACGACGACCGCGGCGATCTCCGCGGTGCTCGCGGTGTTCTTCGGCGGCCTCGCGCTCGGCAACGCGCTCGCGGCGCGCTGGCTGCCGCGGCTGCGCCGGCCGCTGCGCGCCTACGGCCTGCTCGAGCTCGCGATCGCCGGCTTCGCCGTCGCGTCGCTGCCGCTGTTGCGCGAGCTGCACCACCTCCATGGATGGCTTCCGGGCGTCGAATCGCCGGCCGCGTGGCTCGCGATCCAGCTCGCGGCCTGCGCCGCGCTGCTGTTGCCGCCGACCGTCGCGATGGGCGCGACGCTGCCGGTCGTCGCGCGCGGCCTCGTCACCGACGACCACCGCCGCGGCGGCTGGGCCGGGCGCCTGTACGCCGCGAACACGCTCGGCGCGGTGCTCGGCGCCTGGGGAGCGGGCTTCGCGTGGATCCCGGCCTTCGGCCTCACGCGCTGCGTGCTCGGCGCCGCCGCGCTGAACGCGATCGTCGGCATCGCGGCGCTGCGCTGCGCGCGCGAGGTCGCGGCGCCCGAGCGCGCGCCGGCGCCGCCGCCGCCGGGCCGGCGCCCCTTCCTGCTCTACTTCGCCGTCTCGGGCTTCGCCGCGATCGGCTACGAGGTCGTCTGGTCGAAGGCCTTCGGGATCGTGATGGAGGGGACCCTCGTCGGCTT
>CAZQYK010000530.1:0-8456 GCA_964597285.1 uncultured Spirochaetales bacterium | reverse complement strand
CGACCGTCACGCTCGGCGCGATTGCATTGCAGGGTGTGCGCCGTGCGGAACCGACGCTCGGCGAGACTTTCGTCGTCATCGGGCTCGGCATCCTCGGCCAGCTGACCGTGCAGCTGCTGCGCGCGAACGGCTGCCGCGTGCTCGGCATCGACATCGACCGCGCGCGCGTCGCCGCGGCGCTCGCCCAGGGCGCCGAGTGGGCCTGCGCGCCGGGGGAGGTGCCGGAGGGCTGGAAGGACGAGGCCACCGGCGGCTACGGCGCGGACTTCGCGCTGGTGACCGCCGCCGCCGAGACCTCCGAGCCGATCCAGCTCGCCGCGGAGCTGTGCCGCCCGAGGGGCCGCGTCGCGGTGGTCGGGCAGACCGCGATGGACCTCGACCGCCGCTCCTTCTACGACAAGGAGCTCGAGCTGCGCATGAGCATGTCGTACGGCCCGGGCCGCTACGACCGCCGCTACGAGGAGCTCGGCCTCGACTACCCGATCTCCTACGTGCGCTGGACCGAGAACCGCAACCTCCAGGCCTTCCTCGCGCTCGCCGCCGCGGGCGCGATCGACCCGTCGCGCCTCGACGCGCGCATCGTCGACTTCGCCGACGCCGAGGCCTCCTACGAGGAGCTCGCGCAGGGCCGGCGCAGCGGGCTCGCGGTGATCTTCCGCTACGACCCGGCCGCCGCCGCGCTGCCGCGCGTCGAGCTCGGGGCGCGGCCCACGCGCGCGACCGGTGACGTCGGCGTCGCGTTCGTCGGGGCCGGCAACTACGCGAAGGCGATGCTGCTGCCGGCGGTCGACGCGTGCCGCGGCGTCCGCAAGCTCCAGATCGCGACCGCCACCGGCGCGTCGGCGCGCCACGGCGCCGAGCGCTTCGGCTATGCGGCCTGCAGCTCCGACCCCGCGCAGGTGCTCGGCGACCCCGAGGTCGACCTCGTCTTCGTCGCGACGCGCCACGACTCGCACGCATCGCTCGGCGAGGCCGCGCTGCGCGCCGGCAAGGCCGTGTGGCTCGAGAAGCCGGCCGCGATCGACGAGGCGCAGCTCGACGCGCTCGCGCGCGCGGTGCAGGAGACTGGCGGCTTCCTCGCGGTCGGCTTCAACCGACGCTTCTCGCCGCACGTCCGGGCGATCGCCGACGCCTTCGCCGGGCGCTCCGGGCCGATGGCGCTGCACTACGTCGTCGCGGCCGGGCCGACGCCGGGTGGCACCTGGCACACCGACCCGGCCGTCGGCGGCGGCCGGATCGTCGGCGAGGCCTGCCACTTCGTCGACGCGTGCGCGTGCCTGGTCGGCGCGCCGCCGACGAGCGTCTTCGCGCGGCGGCTCGGGCGCGACCCGGAGACCGACGACTCGACGCAGCTCGTGCTCGGCTTCGCCGACGGCTCGAGCGCGGTGGTCGAGTACCTGGCGAACGCGTCGCCCGACCTGCCGAAGGAGCGCTTCGAGGTGTCGGCCGACGGGCGCACCGCGCGCTGCGAGAACTTCCGCGACACGCGGCTGCCGGGCGGCCGGAAGCTGCGCACGTTGAACCAGGACAAGGGCCAGCGCTCCGCCGTCGAGGCCGTGATCGACGCGGTGCGCCGCGGCGCGCCGTCGCCGTTCGCGCTCGACGCGATCGTCTCGACCACCCGTGCGACGCTGCGCGCGGCGCAGGCGGCCGCGAGCGGGCAGGCGGTCGCTCTCGACTGATCCGCCGGCGCCGGGCGCGGCCCGGACCTCCGTCCCGCGCGGGCCGGAGAAGCGCCCCCACGCGTCGCCCCGTTTGCGGTAGGCTGGTTCCTCAGCCCGATGAGCTCCGAGGTCGTCCACCGCTACCGCGATCTCCAGGCGCACTGCTCCGCCCGAGTGCGGGCGCGCGAGCACGTGCGCGACGCGGTGGTCTGGGCGCTGGCGCTGCGCGCACAGCTCCCGCACGGCCGCGGGTGGATCCGCTTCCCGTACTACCACCACGTGTTCGACGACGAGCGCGCGCGCTTCGCGCGTCAGCTGCGCTACCTGCGCAACCACGGCGAGTTCATCGATCTCGACGCGGCCGTCGACCTGCTCGAGCGCGGCGATCCGATCGACGGTTGCTACTTCTGCATCACCTTCGACGACGGCTTCCGCAACTGCCTGACCAACGCGGCGCCGATCCTGGTCGAGAACGGGGCGCGGGCCGCGTTCTTCCTGCCGACGAGCTTCATCGGCACGTCGATCGCAGCCGACCGCCAGCGGATCCTCGGCTTCTACGGGCCGGGCAAGTCGATCGTCGAGTTCCTCGACTGGGACGAGGTGCGCGAGCTGGCGCGCGCCGACATGACGATCGGGTCGCATACGGTCCACCACGTGCGGCTCTCCGGGCTCTCGTCCGAGGAGGTGGAGCGCGAGCTCGAGTCGTCGAAGAGCGCGATCGAGCGCGAGCTCGGCGTGCCGTGCGTGCACTTCTGCGCGCCGCGCGGGCGCCCCGGCCTCGACTACGACCCGGAGCGCGACCCCGAGATCGCGCGGCGTCTGGGCTACCGCTCGTTCCTGTCGACGCAGCGCGGCTCGTCGTACCGCACGCCGCAGCCGATGGCGCTCGAACGCGACCACACGATCGCGTACTGGCGCCCCTACCAGCTGCGCTACTTCCTGGCGCGGTAGCCGCGCGGTGGCGGGGACGGCGACCGTCCGGGAGGCGGACCTCGCGGACTGCGCGAGCGCCGAGGCCGTGCTCGGCGAGCTCGGCATCGGCGTCGCGCGCGACCCGGCCGACGCGCCGCGCTGGTGGGACTGGATCTGGACGCGCAACCCCGCGCGCATGCCCGGCCGGCACCACCCACCTCCGGGATGGGTCCTCGAGGTCGACGGCGAGATCCAGGGCTTCTTCGGAAACCTCCCGGGTCGCTACCGCCTGGGCGACGATACGCTGATCGCGGCGGTGGCGAGCCATTGGGCGGTGCGCAAGCCGTTTCGCGGGCACACGCCCCGTCTTGCCGACGCCTACTTCTCGCAGACCGGGCCCGACCTGCTCCTGGTGTCGACCGGCATCGCCGCCACCGGCCGGATCTTCGCGCGCCACGGGGCCGTCGCGATGCCGCTGGCCGAGTACCAGCGCGTCCTCTTCTGGGTGCTCGACCCCGCCCACTTCGCGGCCAGCGCGCTGCGGCGGCGCGGCCACTCGGCGCAGCTGGCGCGGGCGGCGAGCATGGCGCTGGCGCCAGCGCTCGCGGCCTGGTCGGTGCTGCGCCAGCGCGCTCCGGGGCGCCCCTCCCACGGCATCGAGCCCGAGGAGATCCCGCTCGATGCGATCGGCGACGAGTTCGACGAGCTGTGGCGCGCCAAGTGCGCCGAGGCGCGGCGGCTGCTCGCGTATCGCGGCGCGCAGGATCTGCGTTGGCACTTCGAGCCCCGGGCGGAGCGGGTCAGCGTGCTGCGCTGCCGCCGGGGGGGGCGCCTGGCGGGCTACCTGGTGCTGCTGCGCGAGGCGATCCCGGAGATCGGGCTCGACCGGCTGAAGATCGTCGACCTGCTGGCGGCGGGAGACGACCCGGCGGTGATCGACGCGCTGCTGGCGGCGGCCTGGGAGCGTTCCCGCGAGCTCGGCGCGCACGTGCTCGAGCTGGTGGGCTTCCCGCATGCGGTGCGCTGCCGAGCCGAGCGCTCTCGGCCCCTGGCGCGGCGATACGCCACCCAGCCGTTTCACTTCCGGGCACGCCCTGTCGAGCTGCACGACGAGCTCCAGACGCCCGACCGGTGGTACCCGAGCCTCTACGACGGCGATGGCTGCCTCGGCTCGATCTAAAGCCGCGGCCGACCCGAGCCGATCGAGGGATGCCGCCTCCCCGCGGCTTTCCCGGGGGGAGGAGGAGGGACATCATCCCACGGACTGCACGACACATTGCGCGCGGGAGCGCCACTTCTTCTGCAGAAACCCTCGCTCGCAAGGACCCGCACAGGGAGGTCGCGATGACCCACATGCTCGAATGGCTGCGTCGCCTGATCGACGAGCCGAGCGACTTCAGCCTCGACGCCCTGCTCGCGCGCGACCGCGCCCCCGCCGAGCGCAGCGCGGCGTCCCGCGAGGGGATCGCGCTCGACCTCGCGCGCCTCGAGGCGCGCCTGCCGGCGGCGGGTTAGTCAGCGCGCCTCCACGCGCCCGGCCGCCCGCGCCTCGCGGCGCGCCTCGGCGACGAACCAGAGGCACCCGCCCGGACCGAAGACGAGCCCGCCGAGGTAGAGGCTCAGCGCCGCGAACGAGCCCCCGGCGGCCCCGACGATGCCGAACTCGCGCGTCGCGACCCAGCAGATCGCGAGCGTCAGCGATGCGCCGACGAGGCGGAACCAGAGCATCCGTCCCAGCCGGTGGTGCACGGCGAACAGCGGCTGCAGACCCTGCGCGAGCGACTGCACCAGGCGGCCCGACGCGAGCAGGAGCAGGGTTCCGGCGGAGAGGACGAAGCTCTCGTTGGTGAGCAGGACGAGCAGCCGGGGTCCGAACAGCCCGTAGAACCCCAGCAGCACCACGCCACAGCCGGCCTGGAGCGCGAGGCCGACGATCAGCATCCGGTCGGCGCTCCACAGCTGCGCCGGATCGTCGGCGTCGCGCCCGCGCTGATAGGCGATCGGCGTCAGCAGGTTGTGGACGATGCGCAGCATCAGCGTGTAGGGGATCCCACAGACCTGGTAGGCAGCCACGTAGAGTCCCACTGACTCGACGTCGAGCAGGTAGTTGACGAGGTAGCGGTCGCTGAAACCCTGGATCCACTGGAACACCAGGAGCAGGCCGAACGGAACGCCGAATCTCGCGATGAGACTCCACAGTCGGGCAGACTCACCGGGCGGGCTGCGCAAGATCTCGAAGACCTGAGGACCCGTCACGATCGAGGCGAAGAGCAAAGCCGTGACCGCGTAGGCGAACAGCGCCGTGCTCGGGACCGCCGGCCCCCAAGTCACCGCGGCGCTGATCAGACACACCTTGGTGAATGCATAGGCGAGGTTCGACAGGGCCCAAGCCCGGCGCCGGCGCTGGATGTTCAGCAGGTCCTGACCGAGCAGGCGCCAGCGCTCGCACATGAAGACGAGGCCCGCCGCCAGCACCGTCCGCGGATCGATCCCCAGCCACCCTCCGATCGACCCGCTGAGCAGTGCCACGAGCATCACCCCGAGCACCGTCACGCCGGCGTTCCAGCCCAGCACCACCAGGCTGGCAGAGCGATGCTCTCCCCGCGCGGCCGCACCGTGGAAGTCGCGCAGATAGGACTCGTGCACGGGCATGATCACGATTCCCGTGGCGAGCAGCACCGCCGTCTCGGCCAGGTTGTACTCGCCGTACCCTCCCATGCCGAGCCGGTTCGAGAGCACCTTGAGCAGCACGAACAGGAGACCGAACTCGGTACCCTTGTTCAGGACCACCCAGCCGACCTCCGCCCGAACACGCGGCCTGGCTGCGAAGTCCGCGAGGACGCGACCGCTGTGCTCGAACCACGATCGCATCCCGCGCGGACGGGCAGGCGTTTCCTCTGCGTGACGCGTACTCGGCTCCTGGGGCCTGGGCGGGGCGCGCGGAGCATACCTCTCCCCACACGCTCGGTCGTGCGGACCGCCGCGGCGCCGCGGTCCCGAGCGTTGCAGCGCGGCGCTTCGCAGCCCAAACTGCGGAGTCCTCTGCCGGCCTCGTCCGCAGTCCGGAGCACTCCGAGTCCGCCCATGCGCCGCATCAGCATCCGCCTCACGATGGAGCGTGCGTCCAATCTGGTGACGCGCGCCGTTGCACGGCGCTTCGGCGAGCGCTTCCCGTTCTACTACGTGATGGAGTACCCGAAGTCGGGAGGGAGCTGGCTCGCCGACATGATCGCCGATTATCTCCAGATCCCGCGCCCGGTGGGCCCCGTGTTCCCGATCGGGTTCCAATGCGTGCTGCACGGGCACTGGCGCTATTCGCCCCGCTACCGGCGCGTCTTCTACCTGTACCGCGACGGCCGCGACGTGGTCGTATCGCTGTACTTCCGCGTCGTTCAGAACCTCCGTCACCCGCCCTACAAGACGATGCCGGCCTACTACGCGCGGCGCTTCCCCGAGCTCGTCGACCCCGCGCACGACCCCGAGGACATCCGGGCGCTGCTTCCGCGCTTCATCGACCGGATGCGCGCGGACACGAGCGGCACTCCGCTCGACTGGTCGAAACACGTCGCGGAGTGGGCCTTCGGCCGCCCCCACGTCGTCACGGTCAGCTACGAGGCGCTGCTCTCCGGCCCGGAGGCGACACTGGCCCGTATCATTTCCGTCCACTCGGACCGGCCGATCGATCGCGCTCGGCTGGCCGCTACGGTGCACAAGTACTCCTTCGAACAGCAGACCGGGCGCAAGGCCGGTACCGAGGCGCGGGGCGCCATCCTGCGCAAGGGTGTGGCGGGCGACTGGCGCAACCACTTTACGCGCGAGGCGGGAGAGGTCTTCGCGCGCCACTTCGGGGAGACGCTGATCCGCCTGGGCTACGAATCCGACCGGCGCTGGTACGAGAAGCTTCCCGAGCGCTGACGTCGCTCAGCGCCGCAACACCATCGGCGTCTTGCCGGCGATGGTGCGTTCGAGCGCCGTGACGCGGATCAGCGGCAGCTTCTCCAGCTGGTCGTGGATGCGGGCGAGACGCTCGCGAATCCCGCGCATCTCGTCGGCCGAGAGCGAACGATCGGCCGTGTAGAGCAGACGCAGCCCCTCGGCGTCCTGCACGACCTGGTAGGAGCGGACCGTCTCGCAGGTCCGTACGGCATGGGTGAACCCCTCGGAGTGCACCCTGAAGCCGTCGTCGAGGATCACGAAGTCGTTGCAGCGCCCGATCAGCCGGTCGAAGCGCAGCACGCTGGCGATGCGCTCGCCGGCCCAGGGGGCCGGCTCGATCTCGTCACCGAGGTCGTAGCGGACCAGCGGCGTGCACCGCGGATACAGACTGGTCACCCGGATGCGATGGCGCTCGCCGACGCGTTCCGCATCGACCAGGTAGCTGCGCCAGAACACCTGGTAGTCCCCTTGCGGATGCGTGTGGGCCAAGAGCGAAGTCTCGACGGCGCCGTACTCCATGCCCAACGAACAACCGAAGAGATCCTGCACCCGCGCTTCGCTGTCCGTCGCCGGGAAGCACTCCGCCGCTGCGAGCACCAGCTTCACTCCGGAGGCGCGCAGCGCGTCGCGGCGATCCGCGTTCGCCGAAGCAAAGAGATCCAGGGCCACGCTGTAGCCGATCACGAACTCCGGCCGGAACTCCAGGAGTGCATCGGCAGCGCGCCGCAGCGCCTCGCGGCCGAGGTCGTACGCCGAGAAGCGCCGGTAGCCGAGCAGAACGTCGCACAGCTCCCGTGCTCGACCGTTCAGCCAGCCCCGCCAGCCCGATCCGAGCAGGTGTGTGTGTCCCCAGAGCAGGAAGAGAGGCGAGTCGGGTCGGATCCCGTACCAGCTGCGGGCGAGCCACATGTCGGGCCGTGCGAACGCGAACTCGGACCTCCACGAGGGCATCTGCACCGGCTCCGCCGTGGAGCCGCCGGTGATCCGGACGCGCTGCGGCGGCCGCGCGCGGCTCACGAGCGCGTCGCCCCCGGCCCGGAAGCCCCGCCGGTCCATCACCGGAACGCTGCGGACGAACTCCTCCAGCGACTCGAAGCGCGCGGGAAGCGCACCCGCGGCCACCTGCTGCGACCAATGCGGCACGCTGGCGGCGTTCCACGCCCAGCTCTCGTTCAGCAGCTCGAGCTGGACGGCGCGACGCTCGTCGTCGGAGCGCACCGCCGCGTAGGCCGCGGCGCGCTCGCGAACGGAGGCGGAGACCCGCCGGGCGCGGAACGAGCCGACCAGCGTCATTGCGGCCACACCTGGCGTCGCCACAGGCGCAACACGTCCTCCTGCCGCAGCGGGCGGGTGTAGACGACGATCTCGTCGAGCAGCGAGCTCTCGGGGCCGTGATCGCCCAGCGATAGCTTTCCGGCCGCTCCCGCGCCTCCGAAGCGGTTGCGGATGCGGCCGGCGGGCACGGCGCGGCGGATGAACGGCCCGCCGTCGACGCTGATCTCGAATCCGTCGGCGTCCCAGGTCACCGCGACCAGATGCCAGTCGCCCTGCCGCCACGCGGGTCCGGCCTCGAAGGGGAGCATGTGCGCCTCGCCGTCGGGAAGACCGGAGAATCCCGACGCGAGGGACTCGCGGGCTCCCCGGCGCGCTTCGCGCTGGACGGCGAAGACGCTGCCGCTCCCACTGACCACGCGGACGAAGCGGACCAGACCCCGGGCCTTGCTCCCCGGCTCCTCCCAGCGCTGCGGCGAGATCCAGAACGTGAGGCCTCCGGGACGCGCGAAGTCGAGGTTGCCCTCGAGCGGGTAGTCGACGCGGGCGCCGCCCGCCGCACCTCCCAGACGCAGCGCCCGGCCGACACGACCCTCCTCGAGCGTCGGGGCTCCCTGCACCCGCGACGGCCTGGCGCCTCCGACGGCCAACTCGGCGTCCAGGCCGTCGTCG
>CAZQYK010000529.1:0-5511 GCA_964597285.1 uncultured Spirochaetales bacterium | reverse complement strand
GGGGATGATCCCCGGCCCATGTTCCGAAGGAGGTCGCAGTGACGGGATCGCGAGTGGCCGCCGCGCTCTCGGCCGCGCTGTCGGCCGCGGGGTTGCTGCTGGCCTGCGCCGAGCCGCGCCCGACCGCGCACGTCGCGGTCGGCGAGGCGCCGGCGGCGGGCGTCTGGATCACCGACGTCGCGGTGCTCGACGTCGCCGCGGGGCGCCGCGTCGCCGGCCGCGACGTGCGGATAGAGGGCGAGCGGATCGCCGCGATCGCGCCGGCCGGCACGAGCGCGCCGCCCGCCGGCGCGCTCGTGATCGACGGCTCGGGCGCGACGCTCGTGCCCGGCCTGATCGACATGCACGGCCACCTCTACTCGAACCCCGCGCCGGTCTGGGAGGGCGGGCTCCCGGACCCCGAGGCCAACCTCGAGACCTTCCTGTTTTCTGGCGTCACGGCGATCCTCGACCCGAGCGACCCGAGCGGCGACGCGGTGGCGCGGCGCGAGCGCGTGGCCCGCGGCGAGCTGCCCGGGCCCCACGTCTACACGACCGGGCGCGCGCACACGGCGCCGGGCGGCCATCCGATCGCGCTCGTGCGCGAGTTCGCGCCGGCGTGGATCGCGTGGTATGCGGCCCGCCAGTCGGCGGTGCCGCTCGCGACCCCCGAAGAGGCGCGCGCCGCCGCCGACGCGCGCGCGGCCGAGGGCGCCGACTTCGTCAAGCTCGTGATCGACGCGATCCCGCTCGACGCGCCGAGGCTCTCGCGCGAGGTCGCGGCGGCGCTCGTCGCGCGCGCGCGCGAGCACGGCCTGCGCAGCGTCGCGCACATCGGCACGACCGAGGACGCGATCGACGCCGCCGAGGCCGGGGTCGCGCTCTGGGTGCACGGCGTCTACAAGGAGCGCATTCCCGACGACGCGATCGCGCGCCTGGCCGGCTACGGCATCCCGATGGTCGCGACGATCGAGGTCTTCGACCGCTATGCGAGCGCGCTGGCGCCGCGCGAGGCCAGCCCGCTCGAGCGCGAGGCCTTCGACGCGGCGCTGCTCGACGCGTTCCACCCGGTGCCCGAGGACTTCGACGTGGGCCGCTTCGAGTCGTGGCGCGCGCTGGCCGTCGACACCGTCGCGGTGCGCAGCGACAACGTGCGGCGCCTGCACGCGGCCGGCGTGACGATCCTCGCCGGCAGCGACGCGCAGTCGGGCGTGTTTCCCGGACCGGGCCTGCACCGCGAGATCGCGAAACTCGTCGGCGCCGGCCTGACGCCGGTCGAGGCGATCCGCGCCGCGACGCTCGAACCGGCGCGCTTCCTGGCCGCGAGCGACGCGCCCGACTTCGGCAACGTCGCGGTCGGCCAGCGCGCCGACCTGCTGCTCGTCGACGGCGACCCGACGGCCGACGTCGCGGCGCTCGCGGCGATCCGCGCGGTGCTGCTCGCCGGCGCACCGGTCGAGCGGATGCCGGTCTCGGCCGGGCAGGCCGTCGCGCGGCGTTGAGGGCTGCGTCAGTCGGCGGGGGCGTCGGCGACGACCGCGAGCAGGTCCTCCTGGCGCACCGGCTTCACGAGGTGGGCGTCGAAGCCCGCCTCGTGCGAGCGGCGCCGGTCCTGCTCCTGCCCCCAGCCCGTCAGCGCGGCGACGCGCACGCGCCGCCCCCACGGCGCGGCGCGCAGGCGGCGGCACACCTCGAGGCCGTCGACCTCCGGCAGCCCGAGGTCGAGCAGCACGACGTGGGGCCGCCAGCGCTCCGCCGCTTCGAGCGCGGCGCGGCCGTCGTAGGCGACCCGGGTCTCGTGGCCCATCAGGCGCAGCAGCATCGCGAGCGAGTCGGCGCTGTCGCGGCTGTCGTCGACGACGAGGATCCGGCGCCGCGGGCCGCCGGCCCGGACGGTCGGCACGGCGGGGTCGGCGTCGCCGGCCGCCTCGACGGCGATCGGCAGGCTGACCCGGAACTCGCTGCCGAGGCCGGGGCCCTCGCTGTGCGCCTCGATCGTCCCGCCGTGCCGCTCGACGAGGTGCTTCGCCAGCGTCAGCCCGATGCCGAGCCCGCCGTGCGACTGCTCGAGCGAGCGGTCGACCTGCTCGAACATCTCGAAGATCCGCTCGAGGCGGTCCGGTGGGATCCCGATGCCGGCGTCCTCGAGCGAGATCCACACCCGCTCGCCGCGGCACGCGACGCCGAGCTGGATCTTGCCGCGCGGCGGCGTGTACTTGCTCGCGTTGTCGAGCAGGTTCCCGAGCACCTGGGCGAGGCGCACCGGATCGGCGTCGAGCGGGACCGGGCCGTCGGGGAGGAACAGATCGAGCGTCTGCTCGCGCTCGACCACGCGGCGGCAGGCCTCGACGGTCTGCCGCACGATCGGCAGCAGGTCCACGCGCTCCACGCGCAGCTCGAAGCGGCCGCGCGTGATGCGACTGACGTCGAGCAGGTCGTCGACGAGGCGGACCATGTGGTCGAGCTGCCGGCGCATCGACGCGCGCGCGTCGCGGCGCAGCGCGGGATCGTCCTCGGAGCGCTCGAGCACGCCGAGCCAATGGCGCAGCGGCGCGAGCGGCCCGCGCAGCTCGTGCGCGAGCGTCGCGAGGAACTCGTCCTTGCGGCGGTCCGCGTCCCGCAGCGCCTGCTCGCTGCGCCTTCGCTCGGTGACGTCGCGCGCGACCTTCGACGCGGCGATCACGCGCCCCTGGTCGTCGAAGATCGGCGAGATCGCGAGCGACACGTCGATGCGACGGCCGTCGCGCGTGACGCGGACGGTCTCGAAGGGCTCCACCCGCTCGCCGCGCCGAAGCCGCGCGAGGATCTCGCGCTCCTCGCCGCGCAGGTCGGGCGGGATGATCAGCTCGATCGGCCGGCCGACGGCCTCGGCGGCGGTCCAGCCGAAGATCCGCTCGGCGCCGGCGTTCCAGGTTCGGATCGTGCCGTCGAGGGTCTTGCTCACGATCGCGTCGTCGGACGCAGAGACGATCGCGGCCAGGCGCGCGCGGTCCTCCTCACCGAGCTTGCGCTCGGTGACGTCGAGACAGGCTCCGCGCACGTGCTGCGGCCGACCGTCGCCGTAGAGGACGGCCCCGCGGCCCTCGACCCAGCGCAGCTCGCCGTCGGGCCGTACGATGCGGTAGGTGACGCGGAGCTCGCCGGTCGCGAGTGCCTCGGTGATCGCGCGCTCGAGTGTGTCGCGGTCGTCGGGGTGGACGTCGGCCCGGAACGCGTCGAGGGTGCCGCCGAAGCTGCCGGGCTCGAGGCCGTGCATTGCCTCGAGGCTCGGCGACCAGACCACGTGCCCGGTCGGGACCGACCACTCCCAGGTCCCGAGACCGCCGGCGTCCATCGCCAGCCGCAGCCGCTCCTCGCTCTCGCGGAGCTGCCGGCTGGTCCCGCGCATCTCCTTGACGAGCGCGGCGACCGGCAGCGCCGTGATCACCGCCGTCGCGAGGAAGGCCTGCATCAGCAGCAGCGACTCGTTCGGCGGCAGGTCGGCGAAGGCGCCGTGGCCCCGCAGCGTGCCGGCGACTGCGACGACCGCGAGCGCGAAGATCGCGGTGCTGGTCTCGCGCTGGCCGAAGCGGAACGCCGCCCACAATAATGGCGGGATACAGATGAACGCGATCGAGAGACCGCGCGCGCCGACGGGCGGCAGCTCGCCGAACGCGATCAGTCCCGTGAGCGCGACGCACGCCGCGAGCAGCGCCGTCTCGGCGCCGCGCGCGCGCAGCTGCGGGGTCGAGACTGGCGCGCTCCAGAGCAGCAGCAGCGGAGCGACGACGAGGTCTCCCGACAGGTCGCCGAGCCACCACGTGAGCCAGATGCTCTCGAACTGCGCCCACGCCGCGTAGCCGCCGGCGGCGAGGCTCGTGACGCCGATCGTCGCGGCGATCGTCGTGCTGACCGCCGCCGCCGCCGCGAAGCGGAAGATGTCGCTCATCCGCTCGAACGCGGCGCGGCCGTTCGCGTAGCGCTCGACGAGCCACGCGCCGACGAGGGCCTCCGCGGTGTTTCCGAACGCGATGCCGAGCGAGGTCGCGATCGAGCCGGCGGTGGTCGCGTTGACGACGAACGCGCCGACGAAGAGGGCCGGCCACACACGCCGGCCGAACACGAGCACGGCCGCGAGCGCGATCCCGGCCGGAGGCCAGACCGGCGAGGCGCTCGGGTGCACATACGCGAGCTCGAGCGCGAGCTTGCCGACCGCCGTATAGACGAGCGCGACCGCCGCCAGCACGCCCGCCGAGCGCATCCACGTCATCCCACCGAGTATCCCCCAACCCGGGCCGTTTCGGGGGGTGGCCGCACGGGGCCGCTCAAGGCGCCTCGAGGCCGTAGAGCAGCTCGCCGTCGGGCCCGATGTCGTAGACCTCGGTGCCGCGCTCGACGTGCGGCGCGTCGGCGGCGAGCGCGACGGCGACCTTGTTCGTCGCGTTGCGCGTCACGTCGAGCACGAGCTCGACCCGGGCCTCGGGCGCGAAGTGCGCGCGGAGCTCCGCGAGCGCGGCCGGCGCGAAGCGCACCGGCGCGCCGAGCATCGCGTCGGCGAACGCGAGTGCGGCGGTCGGCGCGGGGTCGAGTGCGCCGTCGGCCCAGCGCTCGACCGCGTCGAAGAGCGCCTCGTCGGCGCCGGCCGCGAGCGCCGGCCGGCTGCGCAGCGACTGGCACAGCCGGCAGCGGTGACGCCGCGCGCCGAGCAGGCGCACGAGCTCGGTCGTGATCGGGTCGAGCGCGTCGAGCCGAGGCACCGCGCGGATCAGCGCCTCGATCGCCGCCATCGGAGCCGGCGCGGCGCCGAGCGCGTCGGCCTCCGGCGCGGGCCACGCGCTCGCGCCGAAGAGCGCGTCGAGCGCGGCGCGTGCGCGCGGCACGAAGTCGAAGGCCCACGCGGCCTGCGCGAAGGGCAGCGCGGCGGCGCCGAGGCCTGCGAAGAGCGCGCGGCGCTCGTCGTCGCGCAGGCTCGCGACGTGGAGCGCCATCTGCTCGGCGAAGCGCAGCGCCGCGCGCTCGGCGTCGCCGAGCGATGCGAGCTCGCGCCAGCCGGCGGCGTCGCGATCGCACCACCGGCTCGCGCCGAGCGCGGCCGGCCGCGCGAACGCCGCGAGGCCGTGCTGCGTCGCCGCGACGCGCGCGGCGAGATCGGCGAGCTCCGTGCGCCCGGCCTCGGCCATCGCGCGCCACGTCGCGGCCTCGATCTCGCGCAGCGCGGCGGCCGCGCGCGACGCGCTGCGCTCGAGCGCGTCGCGCCCGCAGCCGAAGCCGTCGGCGCTCACCGAGCGCTCTGCGCCGCGTGGGTGACGAAGATCGGCGACGACCACGCGCGCTCCTCGGTCGACGCCAGACACTCGTCGTCGTCGGGCCGGGCGAAGCAGGGGTCGCTGCGCGTGCAGCGCCCTTCGTCGTCGCGAATGCAGCCGAGTGGGTCGGCCGCGACGGCGGGGCTCGGCGCCTCGATCGCGCGCACGTAGTAGAGCGCGCTGCGACCTTCCTTCACGAACTCGGGGTCCGTGAAGGTCTGCGTGCAGCCGGTCGGATCGGGCTCGC
>CAZQYK010000528.1:0-2815 GCA_964597285.1 uncultured Spirochaetales bacterium | reverse complement strand
CCTCGGGTGGTCCGTTCCGCGGCCGCGAGCGCGCCTCGCTGGCCGACGTGACCCCGGCGCAGGCCGTGGCACATCCGAAGTGGTCGATGGGCCCGAAAATCTCGGTCGACTCGGCCACGCTCATGAACAAGGGGCTCGAGGTGATCGAGGCGCGCTGGCTCTTCGACGTCGAGCCCGACCGCGTCGAGGTCGTCGTGCACCCGCAGTCGATCGTGCACTCGCTGGTCGAGTTCCACGACACCTCGGTGATCGCGCAGCTGGGCCTGCCCGACATGCGCGTGCCGATCGCGGTCGCGCTGGCCCATCCCGAGCGGCTGCCGCTCGAGATCCCCCGCCTCGACCTCGCCGCGATCGGGCGCCTCGACTTCGAGATCCCGGACACGAAGCGCTTCCCGTGCCTCGCGCTCGCCTACGACGCGCTGCGCGCCGACGAGGCCGCGCCGGCGGTGCTGAACGCCGCGAACGAGGTCGTCGTCGAGGCCTTCCTGGCCGGGGGCCTGGCCTTTCCGGCGATCGCGGCGGCGAACGGCGCCGTGCTCGAGCGCCACGCCGCGCTTGCCGCGGACGGGGCGCTGCGCGACCTCACCGACGTCGCCGAGGCCGACTCCTGGGCGCGCGTCCGGGCCCGCGAGTGGCTGGCCTCGGAAGGGAGCTCGTTTTGAACGTCGCGTTCTCGTACGTCTTCGCCTTCGTGCTGCTGCTGTCGGTGCTCGTGTTCGTGCACGAGCTCGGCCACTTCCTCGTCGCCCGCGCCTGCGGCGTGCGCGTGCTGAAGTTCTCGATCGGCTTCGGCCACCCGATCGGCTTCGGGCGCTGGCGGATGCGCTGGAAGCGGGGCGGCACGGAGTACGTGGTCGCGTGGTTCCCGCTCGGCGGCTTCGTGAAGATGCTCGGCGAGAACCCCGACGAGATCGACGACCCCGACGTCGCGGCGAGCCCCGACGAGGCGCTGCCGAACAAGCCGACCTGGCAGAAGCTCGCGATCGTCTTCGCCGGCCCGGTCGCGAACCTGCTGCTGCCGGTGCTGCTCTTCGCCGGGACGCTCGCAGTCGGCTTCGACCGTCCGGCCTCGGTCGTCGGCAGCGTCGAGCCGAGCTCGCCGGCGGCCGAGGCGGGCCTGCGCGCCGGCGACCGCGTCACCGCCGTCGGCGGCGAGCCGGTGCACTGGTGGGGCGACCTCGAGGCGGAGCTGCGCGAGCGCGCCGGCGAGCGCGTGTCGCTCGCCTACGAGCGCGGCGGCGAGCGCGGCGTGCTCGAGCTCGACCTCGCGACGCGCGCGAGCCTCGACGAGTTCGGTCAGGCGGTCGACGTCGGCTGGTCGGGCGCGCACCACCCGCGCCTGGCGCCGATCCTCGGCGTCGCGTCGAGCGACACGCCGGCGCACGCGGCGGGCCTGCGCTCGGGCGAGCGCGTCACCGCGGTCGACGGCGCCGAGGTCGAGGACTGGACGGGCTTCGCCGCGGCCTACGCCGCGGCCGGGCGCGGCGGCGAGGTCGAGCTCGCGCTCGCGCAGGGCGAGGGCGACGAGGCCGTGGAGCGCACGCTGCGCGTGCCGGCGCTCGGCAGCGTCGACGCGCTCGGCGTGCGGCCGGCCAGCGTGCTGATCGTGAGCGTCAGCGATGACTCGGCGGCCAGCGACGCCGGCCTTCGCCCCGGCGACCTGATCGTCGCGGTCGACGGGCAGCCGGTCGGGAGCTTCGTCTCCTTCGCCGAGATGATCCGCACCAGCGACGGGCGACCGCTCGAGGTGCGCTACGCGCGCGGCGTCGAGACGCACGAGGTGACGCTCGCACCGCGTCTCCAGGAGGTCGACGCGGGCTTCGGGATCAAGGAGCCGCGCTACCTGATCGGCGTCACGTCGCAGATGACGAGCGTCGAGGGCGCGCTCGAGCTCGACCGCGAGCGCAACCCGATCGTCGCGGTGCCGCGTGCGGTCGACATGACCGTCTCCTACACCGTGAGCCTGATCAAGGGCTTCGGGAAGTTCTTCACCGGCGAGGTGGATACGAAGCAGATCGCCGGGCCGATCGGGATCGCCGAGCTCGCCGGCAACGCCTTCCAGCGCGGCTGGGAGACCTATCTCTCGATGATGGTGCTGATCAGCATCAACCTCGGGATCCTGAACCTGCTGCCGATCCCGGTGCTCGACGGCGGGCAGGCGGTGATCTTCGCGGTCGAGGGAATCCGCCGCGCGCCGCTGTCGCTGCGCACGCGCGAGATCGTGCAGCAGGTGGGGCTCACGGTGCTGCTGCTGCTGATGGGGCTCGCGTTCTGGAACGACCTCTCGCGCCAGTGGACCCGCTTCGTCGACTGGCTCGGCGGGGCGTGATCCCTGCTGCTGCTGGCGCTCGAGACGGCCACCGAGCGCGCGAGCGCCGCGCTGTGGCGGGACGGGCTCGTCGCCGAGCGCGCGGCGGAGCCGGGCCGGCCGGCGGCCGAGGCGCTGCTGCCGGCCGTCGACGCGCTGCTAGCCGAGGCCGGCGTCGCGCTCGACGCGGTCGGTGCGCTCGCGGTGTCGATCGGCCCGGGGTCGTTCACCGGGCTGCGCATCGGCGTCGCGACCGCGAAGGGGCTCGCGTTCGGGACGCCGCGACGCGCGGCGCCGGTGCCGACGCTCGCGGCGCTCGCCCGCCACGCGCCGGGCCCGGGCCCGGTCGTCGCGCTGCTCGACGCGCGACGCGGCGAAGTGTACGCAGCCGGCTTCGGCGGAGCGGAGCCGTGGCTCGCCGAGGGCGTCTACCCGGCCGTGTTGGTCTGTCACGAAAATCGCGGCCTGACGCCCCATATCCCGGACGTGGCGCGGCGTTTTGCCAAG
>CAZQYK010000527.1:0-3234 GCA_964597285.1 uncultured Spirochaetales bacterium | reverse complement strand
CAGGGCGGCGCCGTCGCGCTCTCGACCTTCGACGGCGCGATCGCGACGGGCGCGATCGACGCGAGCGGGCTCGCCGGCGCGAGCGGCGGCGCCGGCGGTGCGATCTCGCTGCGCGCCGGCGACGCCGACCACGACGGCACGAGCGACGTCACCGTGGCGGGCGCGATCGCGAGCCGCGGCGGCGACGGCGCGACCGGAAGCGGCGGCAGCGGCGGCGCGGTGACCGTGCGCTCCGACGGCGTCGCGGTCGAAGGCATCGGAGCCCCCGACCCGGTCCGGGGCGGCGGCTCGATCGCGCTCGGCGCGATCGACACGAGCGGCGGCGCCGGCGCGACCGTCGACCCGAACACGGTCACGGTCGGCGGCAACGGCGGGAACGTCAGCGTCGTGACGACCGACGGCGCGATCGCCGTCGCCGACGTCACGACCTCCGGCGGCGTCGGCGGCGACACCGGCGGCAACGCGGGCTCGATCACGCTGAACACGACCGACGCGAACCAGGACGATGGGAACACGATCACGACCGGCTTCCTCGAGGCGCTCGGTGGCGACGGCACCGACCGCAACGGCGGCAGCGGCGGCAACGTCAACGTCCGCAGCTTCCCGTCGCAGGTCGTGTTCGATCCGACCGACCCGACCGTCGAGGTGCAGTCCGCGGTCGGCGGCGGCGCGGTGACGTCGGTCGGCGCGCACACGAGCGGCGGCGACTCGGCCACGCTGCGCGGCGGGCGCGCCGGCGGCATCCTGATCGCGTCCGCCGGCATGAATCCGCTCGTCGTCGGCGACGCGACGACCGCGGCCGGCATCGCGGTCGGGGGCAACGGCCCGACGGGCGGCGGCGACGGCGGCGCGGTGACCTTCGGCGCCGGGAACGCCGACGTGACCGTCGGCGCGATCGACAGCCACGGCGGCGACGCGAGCGACCCCGACGCGCTCGGCGGCAACGGCGGCGCGGTGTTCGTGCAGGCGGGCTTCGAGGAGGACGGCAGCGGCGACGTGCTGCTGCTCGGCGCGGTCGACGCGTTCGAGGGCAAGCACCAGACGATGGACGACCTGGTGCTGGCCTCGCGCGACGGCGGCACGGTGAGCCTGATCGCCGCCGGCGACCTCGAGCACGCGGCGCTCCCCGGTCCGCAGGTGCGCACGAGCGGTGGCGTCTCGCTCACCGGCGGCGGCAACGTCGGCGCGGTCAACCCGTGGCTCGTCGAGGGCGCCGGCGAGCGCCGCGTCGACGCCTTCAACCGCTTCGTCGACCACGACACGCTCGCGGTCCAGGCGGGCGGCCTCGGCAATGTCACGGTGTTCGACCCGGACATGGACGGCAGGGAGTTCGGCTTTCTGCTCGGGATCGCCGTGACGGCGACGACCCTGACGGCCGACATCACGGTGACCCAGCCACACGACATGGGCGACGAGAACAACACCGGAGGCGACCGCGTCGCGATGGCCGGCTCGGGCGGTGAGATGGTCGTCACCGAGGCTTCGAGCGGGAACAACGTCGACATCGACGTGCGCCTCGTCAACGAGGACGACATCGCGCCCGACGGCACGCTGCGCCTCGCGACAGACGCGGTGCGCGCCGGCCGTGCGTTCCGGGCATTCAGCGACGGAGACCTCGTAGTCGGCGACGCCGACGGAACGGTGATCACCGCCGGCGCGGCCCCCGGGCCGGTGCCGCTTCCGACGCAGCCGGCGCGCCTCGTCGAGCTGCACGCCGACGACGACGCCGACGGCACCGGCGCGATCCTGGACGCGCCCGGGGTCGCGGTCGGCACCATCGACATGCTCGGCACCGCCGACACCCCGGGCACGCTCACGCTCTCGGCCGCGGAGGGCATCGGCACCGCCGCCGACCCGATCACGATCGCGAACGGGGCGACGCTCGACGCGTCGAACTCGCCGCGGACGGCCGACCCGATGGACGCGACCGTCCTCGTCCCCGACCCGAACGCGACGAGCGGCATCTTCGTCCGCAACACGGTCGGTGGCGAGCTGACCGTCGGCCGCGCCGACGCGCGCTTCGGCATCGGCGACGTCGCGCTGACGAACGAGGCCGGCGACCTGCGCGTGATCGGCCCGGTCGCGTCGCGCCCGATCGACCCGGCCCACGGCACCGGCGCCGACGTCACGCTCGGCGTCGCCGACCCGGCGACGCAGCGCATCGTGCTCGACGGCGTCGGCCTCGTGATCGAGTCGGGCGGCGTGCAGACCTACGACGGCGACGTCGCGGTCGCGCGCGACGCCGAGCTCGTCGCCGAGGGCGGCCTCGCGGTGAACGGCGGCGTCGACGCCGCGGCGCCGGTCGACGCCGGCCTCGTCGTCGCGGTCGGCGAGGGCACGACCTTCTCGGTGCGCGACGGCGTCGGCGCACAGAGCCCGCTCGCGGGCCTGCTCGCCGGCTCGCTCGACCTCGACACCGACATGGTCTTCGGCCCCTTCGTGCTCGACACGCCGTCGGTCGCGACGACCGGCGTCCAGGTCTACGGCACCGACGTCCAGATCCAGCAGGACCTGACGCTCACGACGCCCGACCTCGTCGGCTTCGGCGGCCGGATCGACGCCGCGGCCGCCGCGCCGGGCACGACCGACGTCTCGATCTCCGCCGACATCGCGTCGATCGAGGGCGACGTCGGCAGCGCGAGCCCGATCAGCGGGCTCGACGTCACCGCGCGGCTGGTCGCGTTCGGCGAGAACGCGAGCCAGACGGTCCTGGTCGGGGCGTCGGGCCTGCGCCTCGGCTCCGGCGGCGGGCCGGTGCCCACGATCGCGAACGTCGGCAAGCTCGCCGGCGACCTGACCCTCGCGAGCCCCGGCGGCGTCTTCATCGGCGACGGCGACAAGCTGTCGGTGCCAGGCCAGCTGACGCTCGTCGGACCGGTCGTGCGCGTCACCGACCTCTCGGCGCTCGACATCGACGTGCAGTCGCCGGACGCTCAGATCTTCGCGCGCGGGCGGGACCTCGTGCAGCTTCCCGACGGCGCGCTCATCGTCGATGGCGGCACCGACCTGCTCGCGAACACCATCTCGTTCACGAGCGCGCCGACCGTCGTCGGCGGCGGGCCGGAGCCGCGCCTCGCGACCGCGAGCGGCAGCGCGACGAACGCCGGCGGGCTGCGGGTGACGACGCTGCCGGCGACGCTCGCCGCGGCCGACATCGCGCCGACCGGCGCAGACCTGCTCGACCTCGTGATCCCGACCGTCGACCCCGGGCACGAGACCGAGCGCAACGCCGGC
>CAZQYK010000526.1:0-4140 GCA_964597285.1 uncultured Spirochaetales bacterium | reverse complement strand
CGGATCGCCGACGCGCAGGGGAATGTGACGACGCAGCCGCTCGGCCAGATGACGGTGCGCCTCACGGAGTTCACCGTCGGGGAGGACGGGCCGCGGGCGATGCCCGCGTCGCTCCCGCCCACCTCCGGCTACACCTACGCCGTCGAGCTCTCGGCCGACGAGGCGGTCGCCGCAGGCGCCTTCTCGATCGACTTCAGCCAGCCGGTGCCCGTGTACGTGGAGAACTTCCTCGACTTCGACGTCGGCGTCGTCGTTCCGGTGGGCACCTACCTCCACCGCGGCGGGCGCTGGGCGGACGAGCCCAACGGCGTCGTGATGCGCATCGACGCGATCGTCGACGGCAAGGCGGTCGTGAGCCCGGCGTCGCTCTCCTTGAGCGACGCGGAGCGCACCGAGCTCGCGAGTCTCTATGCGCCGGGCCAGGAGCTGTGGCGCGCCCCGCTGACCCACTTCACGCCCTGCGACAAGAACTGGCCGATCGGCTTTCCCGCCGGTGCAGACGGCCCGCCCTTCGACCAGGTGTTCTGCTCGAGCCCGAACGGCTGTCCGACGCGCAAGGAAGGCTCGGTGATCGAGGTCGAATCCCAGGTCCTCGGCGAGGAGATCCCCCTGGCCGACGTTCCGTACGCGCTCCACT
Organism: uncultured Spirochaetales bacterium; assembly: GCA_964597285.1. Classification (GTDB taxonomy): domain Bacteria; phylum Myxococcota_A; class UBA9160; order UBA9160; family SMWR01; genus JAHEJV01. Next base: position 3,503 of record CAZQYK010000526.1, on the reverse strand, counting down.
ACCGAAGCAGCCGCGTGCCGGGCTACGCGGCCGCGCGGACCGCGCGGATCCCGATCACCACCGACTCGCCGCCCGCCCCGCTCCAGCGCGTGGAGGTGACGGTGGATGTCGCCGGCCAGAGGTCGGAGTTCAGCTTCCCGCCCACCGGCGGGCAGCCGCTCTTCCCGTTCACCTGGGACGGCCTCGACGCCTACGGCCGCGCCGTCAACGGCACGGCGAAGGGCAAGGTGCGCATCGGCTGGGTCTACGACGCCGTGTACCAGCAGCCGAACGACCTGGGCCGCAGCTTCAGCCGGCCCTCCGAGACGCGAGCCGAGCTGCGCCAGGCGCGCGGCGAGGCCGTTGCCTGGCGCGAGATCGAGACGAGCTTCGGGCCGCTCGACGCGCGCGCCTGGGGCGTCGGCGGCTGGACGCTCTCCGACCATCACTTCTACGACCCCGACGGCCGCGTGCTCCACCGCGGGGATGGCACGCGCCGAAACGCCCTCGGCGTGAACCAGATCATCCGCCACCTGGCGGGGGGCTTGCAGAACATCGACCCCTTGACGTCCGGCGTTCCTGGCCCGGCCGAGGACGTGCAGTTCGGCTGGCCCGTCGACGTCGCCGCGGCGGCGGACGGCTCGCTCTACGTCGCCGACCTCACGCAGCGGGTGATCTACAAGATCGACACGGCGGGCCAGATCGAATTCGTGACGAGCCCGACGGGAATCAACGACGCCGACGGGCCGGCGCTGCTCAGGCGGGTGCTCGATCCCGGCGCGGTCGCCGTGCGAAGCGACGGGACGCTCTACATCCATGACCGGCGCGGTATCCGGCGCGTGAGCCTCTCCGGCTTCCTGGCCACCGTGGCCGGCAACGGCGGGTCCAACTGCTCGACCGGACTTCCCGACGGGGCCATCGCGACCTCGGTGGCGCTGTGCAGCGCCGGGTCGTCCGGTGCGCTGGAGGTCGGCTCCGACGGCAGCGTCTACTTCCTCCACTTCCGGCGCCACATCGTGCGCGTGAAGCCCGACCAGACGCTGGAGACCGTGGTCGGCGATCCGGCGTTCACGAGCGGGGTCGCCTCGGTGGGCATGCCTGCCCGCCAGTGGCGCGGACAGATCTACACGTTCACGCTCGACCGCGAGGGGACGATCTACTTCACGGCCGAGAAGCCCAGTGGATTGGGCAACGCCGTCTACCGCGTGCGGCCCGAAGACTCGATCGTGGAGCTGGTCGCGGGCGGCGGCAGCGCGGGGAACGACCCGGGCGACGGGGGGCCGGCCGCGGAGGCCTACTTCCCGCAGTTCATCGAAGAGCTGGCCGCCGGGCCCAACGGCGGGATCTATGTCGGCCACGAGCAGGCGTCGAACGGGGGGCGCGTGCGCTTCTTCACGCCGGGCGGCGAGATCCGGACCGTGGCCGGAAACGGCGAGGCGGGCACGGGCGGCAACGGCCGCGCCGCGGCGCAGGCCCCATTGGGCGACCTCTACGCGCTCGAGACGGCCCCGAGCGGCGCGCTCGTGCTGGCGGAAGGCTCGTTCAGCATAACGCCCGCGATCCGACAGCTGCGCACCGTGGCGCCGAGCCTGCCCGCGCGCGGCGCCGACGAGGTCACGATCGCCTCCGCGGGTGGAGCCGAGCTCTACGACTTCGACGCCTCGGGCCGCCACCTGCGCACGCGCCACGCGCTCACCGACGCCGACCTGCGCGCCTTCGGCTACGACGCCGCGGGCCGCCTCGTCGAGGTGCGCGAGATCGCGCCGAGCGGCGACCCGGCCGACGACCTCGTGACGACGGTCGAGCGCAGCGCGGCCGGCGATCCGACGGCCATCGTCGGCCCCTACGGCGCCCGCACCCCGGTCTCGGTCGACGCCCACGGATTCCTCGCCTCGGTCCGCAATCCCGCGAGCGAGACCTATCAGCTGGCGAGCTCCGCGGACGGGCTCCTTCAGAGCTTCACGCCGCCGGCGGGCGGTGCCCACGGCTTCCAGTACGACGCGCTGGGCCTGCTCGAGCGCGACGACGACCCGCTGGGCGGCTTCACCGAGCTCGCCCGCGCCGAGGCGGGCGACGCCTACGAGGTCACGACCGAGACGGCGCTCGGCGTCGCGAAAGCGAGCCGCGTCGAGCCCGACGTCCTCGGCGGCGAGCGGCGCGTATTCACCGATGCAGCGGGGCTCGAGACGCTGCTCGAAGAGGTCCAGGGCGACTTCTCGACCTCGCTCGCGCCCGACGGGACCCAGCGCGAGATCCTCTACGGGCCGGACCCGCGCCTCGGGCTCGCGACGCCGCTCGTCTCGGAGCACCGCATCACGTTGCCCTCGAGCCTCACGAGCGTGCGCACCCACAGCCGCACGGCCAGCGTCGACCCGAACGGCGATCTCGCCTCCCAGCAGGACACGACCGACCGCAACGGCGCCGTCGCGATCGTCGACTTCGACGTCGCGACGCTCACGCGCACGGCCGAGAGTCCCGAGGGTCGGCTCGTCTTCGAGGAGATCGACGCGCAGGGCCGCCTCGTCGGCGCCGAGGTCGACGGCCTCGAGCCGGTCGCGCTCGCGTACGACGACCGCGGCCGGCTCGCGGGCATCTCGCAGGGCCAGGGCGCGGCAGAGCGCCTGACGAGCTTCGGCTACGATCCCGACGGGCGCCTTGCCACCGTGACCGACCCGCAGCTGCGCACGACGGGCTTTCTTTACGACGACGCCGGCCGCGTCGTCCGAAGCGACCTCCCCGGAGGCCGCAGCGTCGTCTACGGCTTCGACGCCAACGGCAACCTGACCTCGCTGGCGCCGCCGGGCCGGCCGGCGCACGTCTTCCGCTACACGCTCCTCGACCAGGAGGAGGAGTACGAGCCGCCGGCCGTGGAGGCCGCCGACCCGCGGACCTTCTTCACCTACGACCTCGACCGGCGCCTCACGCGGGTGGACCGGCCCGACGGGAGCTCGGCCGTAGTCGGCTACGACACCGAGGGACGTTTATCGACCGTGACGATCCCGCGCGGGACGATCGCGCAGACCTACAGCCCGACGACAGGCCAGGTGACCTCCGTCACCGCGCCGGGCGGCGAGGGGCTGGCCTTCACCTACGACGGATTCCTGCCGAAACGGACGACGTGGAGCGGGAGCGCCGTGGGGACTGTCGAGCACGGCTACGACGCCGACCTGCGAATCGCGAGCCAGACGGTGAACGGCGGCCTGGCGGTGGCGTTCGCGTACGACGACGACGGCCTCCTGACGGGGGCGGGAGGCCTGGCGCTCGCGCGCGACGGCCTCACGGGCCTGCTCGCCGCGACGAGCCTCGGCAGCGTCGCGACGAGCCACACCTACAACGGCTTCGGCGAGCCCACCGGCACGACGGCGACCGTCGGCGGAAGCGCTGTCTACGCGACCGCGCTCACGCGCGACACGCTCGGGCGCATCACGCAGCAGGTCGAGACGATCCAGGGCGTGACGACGACCCTCGTCTATCTGTACGACGGCGCGGGCCGCCTCGAGCACGTGTACGCGAACGGGACGCTC
>CAZQYK010000525.1:0-8832 GCA_964597285.1 uncultured Spirochaetales bacterium | reverse complement strand
GCCGCCGCGGTGCTGTCGCCCGAGCTGAAGGTCCGCGCCGCGGCGAACATCCCGATGCGCCGCCTCGGCCGCAGCGAGGACATCGCCGCGGCCGTGCTCTACCTCGCGTCGCCGGCGTCCGAGTGGGTCACCGGCCGCACGATCGCGGTCAACGGCGGCGCCGACGAGGCGCCGCTCGACTTCCCGGTGCCGTCGCTGCGCGAGCAGGTGTTCGGGGCCGACGGCTCCTAGGGCCGTCGCCGGCGGTGCGCAGCGGGTCGGCGCGGGGGCGCGGGCGTCGGCGAGGCGGTCGGCCGGGCCGGTGCCGCAGCCGAGCCACGCGAGCGCGGCCCAAAGCGGCCAGCGGCGCAGACTTCTTCGGCCCGATCGGTGTCCTATCATGACCGTTCTGCCGACCTTCTGACCGTTCTGCCGGCCGTTCTTCCGATGCCGAGGGCTCCGCGGGGACCAGCGACGCGATGACAACGAAGCGAATTCCGGCCCTTCCGCGGCCGCACCCCGCCTGGGTCGCCGCGCTGCTCGTGGTCGCGGCCCGCGACGCCCACGCCTACATCGGCCCGGGCGCCGGCTTCTTCTTCGGCGGCGCGATGCTCGTGCTGCTCGCGACCTTCGCGCTCGCGCTCGGGATCATCCTCACCTGGCCGATCCGCGCGCTCTGGCGCTGGGCGACCGTCGGCAACCCCTACGCCGGGGCGTCGGCGAAGCGCGTCGTGATCCTCGGCCTCGACGGCATGGACCCCGGTCTCGCGACGAAGTTCATCCGCGAGGGCCGGATGCCGAACTTCGAGAAGCTCGCCCAGCGCGGCGTGTTCCGGACGCTCGACACGAGCAACCCGTCGATCTCGCCGGTGGCCTGGTCGACCTTCGCCACCGGCACCGACGCGAGCCAGCACGGGATCTACGACTTCCTGACGCGCGACCCTTGCAGCTACGCGCCGATGCTCAGCTCGACGCAGATCGTCGCCGCGAAGCGCGTGTTGAACATCGGGCGCTACCTCGTGCCGCTCGGCAAGGCGCGGATGAAGCTGCTCCAGAAGAGTCAGCACTTCTGGAAGCTGCTCGGCGAGAAGCACATCTTCTCGATCGTCCAGCGCGTGCCGATCACCTTCCCGCCGGTGCCGTTCAAGAACGGCCTGCTGCTCTCGGGCATGTGCGTTCCCGACCTGCGCGGCAGCCAGGGCACCTTCTCGTTCTTCAGCACCGAGACGCGCGAGGGCGGCGAGGCGCGCTTCACCGGCGGCGAGCAGACCGTGCTGCGCCGCAACGGCGACGCGATGCGCTCGCGCATCGTCGGGCCCGACAACACGCTGCTCGCGAGCGGGGGCCGCATGACGCTCCCCTTCACGCTGACGGTCGAGGGCGACGGCGCGCGGCTCGAGGTCGACGGCTGCGAGCCGATGCGCCTCGAGACCGGCGTCTACTCCGACTGGGTCGAGCTGACCTTCCGCCCCGGACTCGGCGTCAAGGTCAAGGGCATCGCGAAGTTCCACCTGATCTCGACCGCGCCGCACGTGAACCTGTACATGACGCCGATCCACATCGACCCGGAGCATCCGGCGATGCCGATCTCTCACCCCGAGGTCTACGCGATCTACCTGGCGCGCAAGCAGGGCAAGTTCGCGACGCTCGGGCTCGCCGAGGACACCTGGGCGCTGAACGAGCGCGTCGTCGACGAGCGGGTCTTCTTCGAGCAGGCGATGTCCTTCCACGAGGAGCGCGAGCGCATGTTCCTCGACGCGGTCGCGCAGACCAAGCGCGGCCTCGTGACGACGGTCTTCGACACGACCGACCGCGTGCAGCACATGTTCTACCGCTACCTCGACCCGACGCACCCGGCGAACGCCGGCAAGGACACCGAGCGCTGGCGCGACGCGATCGCGAGCGTCTACGAGCGGATGGACGCGTTGCTCGGCAAGGTGTGGCAGCGCGTCGAGGACCCGGACACGGCCTTCCTCGTGATCAGCGACCACGGCTTCACGAACTTCCGCCGCTGCGTGAACGTGAACAGCTGGCTGCGCGACCACGGCTACCTGGTGCTGAAGGACGAGAACGCGCGCACGAGCGGCGAGTACCTCGACGGCGTCGACTGGTCGCGCACGCGCGCGTTCGCGCTCGGCCTGACCGGCGTGTTCGTGAACCGCCGGGGGCGCGAGAAGTCCGGCATCGTTGCCGAGGGGCGCGAGTACCGGCAGCTCGTGCAGGAGCTCGCCGAGAAGCTCGGCCAGCTCGTCGACCCGGCCACCGGCGAGCGCTGCGTGCGCCGCGTCGCGGTGTCGCAGCAGTTCTTCCGCGGCCCCTACCGCTTCGACGCGCCGGACCTGCTCGTCGGCTGGGAGGGCGGCTACCGGCACAGCTGGGAGTGCGCCGTCGGCCAGGTGTGCGAGGAGGTGTTCAGCGACAACACGCGCAGCTGGTCGGGCGACCACTGCGTGGACCCGAGCATCGTGCCGGGCGTGCTGTTCGCGAACCGGCCGCTCGCGGTCGAGCAGCCGCGTCTGATCGACGTGCCGGCGAGCGTGATGCGCCTGTTCGGGCAGGAGATCCCGCGCTACATGGGCGGGCGGATGATCTTCGCCGAGCCGGGCGCCGACGCGCCGGTGCGCGGCATGCTCGATCCGACGACGCTCGCGCAGAGCGGCGCGGCGCCGGGCGCGCTGGTGTTCCCGCCGGCCGAGACGCCGGAGCGCAAGGCGAGCGGTCAGTCCTGAACGCCGCGGCGTCGCCGACCCGAACCAGGAGTACCGGATGCTCGGAGGCAAGACCGTCAAGGTGAAGATCGACCGCGATCTCCACGACCGGCTGCGCAAGGTGGCCGACGTCGCGGGCTACGCGACGACCGAGGAGTTCATCCAGCACGTGCTCGAGAAGGAGATGCTGCACTTCGAGGACTCGGGCACGGACGATCAGATCCGCGAGAAGCTCAAGGGCCTCGGCTACATCTCGTAGATCTCGAATGCAGCGCTTCAACCGCCTGTCGAGCGACGCCTTCGACGTCGTGCTCGCGCCCTTCGGCCACGCGCCGGCGGCGTTCGACCTGCTGCTGTGGCCGGTCGTGCTCGGCGTCGCGGCGCTGGTCGTGCTGAAGGCGGTGTCGAACCAGGCCGGGATCGCGCGCGCGAAAACGCAGATCGGGATGCACCTGCTCGAGATCCGCCTGTTCAGCCACGACATCGCGCAGGTGCTGCGGTCGACCGGTGCCATCGTCGCGAAGAACGGCGCCTATCTGGGCTGGAACCTCGTGCCGATGCTCGTGATGACGGGGCCGATGGTCGTCGTGCTGGTGCAGCTCGTCTCGCACTACGCGTACGCGCCGGCCCCCGTCGGCGCCGTCGCGCTGCTGCGCGCGGAGCTCGACCCCGGCGTCGCGGTGCGCGACGTCTCGCTCGCGCTGCCGGCCGGCGTCGCGCTCGACGCGCCGGCGGTGCGCACCGCCGACGGCCGCGTCGTCTGGCGGCTGCGCGCCGAGGCGCCGGGCGACCACGCGCTCGCGCTGCGCGTCGGCGACGCGACCTACGAGAAGACCTGGGCCGTCGGCGGCGGCGCGCGCAAGGTGCCGGTGAAGCGCCTGCGCGGCTGGGAGGCGCTGCTCTACCCGGGCGAGGACGCGGTGCCGGCCGACGGCCCGCTGCGCGCGCTCGAGCTCGAGACCCACACGCGCGCTCTCGCGGGCCTGCCCGACGGCGAGCTCGGGATCCTGCTGTGGGCGCTCGTCGTCTCGATGGCCGCGGGCTTCGCGCTGCGCGGCGTCTTCGGCGTGACCTTCTAGGGGGCCATCGGGGTGGCGGGCTGGCTCGACGCGATCCGACGCCGCCTGCGGCGCCGCGCCGGCGACCCGCTCGTCGTCGTCAGCGGCCTGCCGCGCTCGGGCACGTCGATGATGATGGGCATGCTCGAGGCCGGCGGGCTCGAGGTCTTCACCGACGGGCGCCGCGGCGCCGACGTCGACAACCCGAAGGGCTACTACGAGCTCGAGCGGATCAAGGACCTCGAGAAGGAGACGGACAAGTCCTACGTCGCGCAGGGCCGCGGCAAGGCGCTGAAGGTGATCTCCTTCCTGATCAAGGAGCTCCCCGACGACAACGACTACCGCGTGATCTTCATGCGCCGCGACCTCGACGAGGTGCTCGCGAGCCAGGGCAAGATGATCGCGCGGCTCGGCACGGCAGACGCCTCCGCCGGCGACGAGGCGATGAAGGAGGCCTACCGCAACGACATCGTCCGCACGCGCCTGCTGTGCCGCAAGCGGCCGAACTTCGAGCTGCTCGAGGTGCACTACGCCGAGACGGTCTCCGACCCGGTCGCGACCGCCCGCCGCGTGAACGCCTTCCTCGGCGGCCGGCTCGACGAGGCCGCGATGCGCGCCGCGGTCGACGCGTCGCTGTACCGCAACCGCAGCTAACGCGGCCCCCGCGGGCACAGCCCCGCGTCGCGCGATCGCTGACACCGGAGGCGTCGCAGGGTGCACCCACAGCCTCGAGGAGGCTCCGTGGACCCTTCCGCCCTGCGCCCGCTCGCCGACGCAAGCCCCGAGATCCCGACGCCGGTCGCGCCCCAGACCGTCGAGCAGACCGGGCTCGACCCGCACTTCCTGCTGCGCTTCGTGCTCAAGTCCGCGTACGTGACCCACCGCGGGACGGCGCCCGATCTGGCGGAGTACACGGCGCTCGCGACCGGGGTCGTCTCGGAGCTGCTCGAAGAGGCGAAGCAGATGCGCCTCGTCGAGGTCCTCGGCCTCGCGGATCCGCGCCGCTCGGTCTACCGCTACGCGCTCACCGGAGTCGGGCGCGACTGGGCGCTCGAGGCGCTGAACCAGTGCCAGTACACCGGCCCGGCCCCCGTCTCGCTCGACGCGTATCGCGCGCAGGTCGCCGCGCAGACGATCCGCCGCGACGCGATCACGCCGGAGCGGATGGCGGAGGTCTTGACGGGGCTCGTCCTTCCGGAGGGGACCGTCGAGCGCCTCGGGCCCGCCGCGAACTCGGCCCGCTCGCTGCTGCTCTACGGCGCGCCCGGCAACGGCAAGACGTCGATCGCGCTGGCGCTCGGCACCGCGTTCGCGCAGGCGATCTACCTCCCGCACTGCCTCGAGGCCGACGGCCAGATCCTGCGCTTCTTCGACCCGAGCGTGCACCGGCCCGTGGAGCCGTCGGAGCCGCACGATCCGCGCTGGGTGCGCTGCCACCGGCCCGTCGTCCTCACCGGCGGCGAGCTCAGCATGGAGATGCTCGACCTGAGCTTCGACCCGGTGGCGAAGTTCTACGAGGCGCCCGCGCACCTGAAGGCCACCGGAGGCGTCTTCGTCGCCGACGACCTGGGCCGCCAGCGCGTCGCGGCGCTCGACCTCGTGAACCGCTGGATCCTGCCGCTCGAGCACGGCATCGACTTCCTCACGCTGCACACCGGCAAGAAGATCCAGATGCCCTTCGACCAGCTGGTGATCTTCTCGACCAACTCCTCGCCCCGGGAGCTGATCGACTCGGCCGGCCTGCGCCGCATCCCGTACAAGTTCCAGGTGCACGTGCCCACGCGCGATCAGTACGAACGGATCCTCGCGCGCGCGTGCCAGGACGCGCAGCTCGCGCTTCCGGCCAACGTGCCGCGCTACCTGCTCGAGCGCTTCTATCCCGAGACCGGCGTGCCGATCTCCGCCGCCCATCCGCGCTTCATCGTCGACCACGTGCTCGAGCGCTGCCGCTTCGAGCGCAGCGAGCCCCGGCTCACGCTCGAGCGCGTGCACGACGCCGTCGAGAACCTGGTGATCGGAGACGAGCCGCCTCCGCTCGGGAGGCGCTAGGCCGGCGCCGGCGCGGCGTACGGCGGGAGCGTTTCACCAGCCGAACCGCGCCGGAATCCGGGGATCTGCATCGGGGCTGCCGGCTGGCGTAGGGGCTCGTCCAGGGACACAAACGACGCCACGCGCCGCTGCGATGCTGTAGGATGCTCCCCACACTTCTCGGACCCGAAAGGAGACCCCCGATGCGCACCCTCGCCGTCGCGCTCGCGCTGACGCTGACCCTCACCGCCGCCTCGGCCCAGGCCGGCATCGGCGACTACTACACCGAGCCGCGTCCGTACTACGTGAAGATCTTCGCGAAGCTCGGACGCGGCCTGTCGAACGTGCTCTTCGGCTGGACCGAGCTCTACGGCCAGACCTACAAGGAGGGCCTGCACGCGAGCATCCACGGGCAGACCGTCTCCGACACCGCGATCGGCGCCGGCGCCGGCTTCGCGGTCGGGATCGGCTACACGGTGCTGCGGATGGGCCTGGGCACCTTCGACACGGTGAGCTTCTTCGTGCCGACCCGCCCGCTGCTGCTCGACCCGGCGACGCCGGCGAAGTTCCTCGAGGACGTGCCGACGCTGCCGCACGGCGCCGTCACGCTCCCCGACTCCCACCGCTAGCGGCGGCGCTCGCCGCGCCGGCGCGCGCGCGCGCCGGCAGCAGCACGCGGAAGCGCGTGCCGCGGTCGGGCTCGGTGTCGATCTCGACGCCGGCCTCGTGGCCGCGCAGGATCCCGTGCACCGCGGCGAGCCCGAGCCCGCGCCCGGTGAACTTCGACGTGAAGAAGGGGTCGAAGATCCGCGCGAGCGTCGCCTCGTCCATGCCGCAGCCGCCGTCCTCGACCTCGACGAACACGTAGTCGCCGGGCGCGAGCGGGCTGTCGAAGCCGTGCGCGCCGCAGTCGGCCGGCTCGCGCAGGTCGACGCGGCCGGTGCGCACGACGACGGCGCCGCGGCGGCCCTCCATCGACTCCAACGCGTTCGTCACGAGGTTCGACACGACCTGCCCGAGTTGGGCGGCGTCGCCCTGGACCGGCGGCAGCCCGTCGGCGAGCTCGAAGCGCAGCTCGACGCCGTCGGCGGTCGAGCGGTCGACGAGGCGCGCCATCTCGTCGACGAGCGGCGAGAGATCGACCGGCCCGAAGCGCGGCGTCTCGGCGCCGGCGTGGGCGAGCATCTGGCGCGTCAGGTCGGCGGCGCGCTGCGCGGCGCGCTGGATGCGCTCGAAGCGCAGCCGCATCGGCGAGTCGGGCGGCAGGTCGAGCAGCGCGAGGCGCGCCTCGCCGAGGATCGGCGTCAGCAGGTTGTTGAAGTCGTGCGCGATGCCGCCGGCCAGCATGCCGAGGCTCTCGAGGCGCTGCGACTGCTGCACGCGCGTCTCGAGCGCGCGCCGCTCCTCCTCCTGGCGCAGCCGCTCGGTGACGTCGCGGCCGACCGCGAGGAAGCGGCGGCTGCCGTCGGCGCGCGTGTAGGTGAGGCCCGTGCTCTCGTACCAGATCCAGCGGTCGTCGACCCGCCGCATCCGGAACGGCTCGATCGCGACCGTCTCGCCCGAGTAGAACGCGTGGCGCAGCTGCTGCTCGACGCGCGGGCGGTCGTCGGGGTGCATCAGACCGAGCGGCGGCATGCCCTCGAGCTGCTCGGGCGTGTAGCCGAGCAGCTCGCGCACCATCGCGGTCTGGAAGGTCGTGCGCCGCCTCTCGTCGATCTCGACGATCGCGTCGCGGCTCGTCTCGGCGATCACGCGGTAGCGCTCCTCGCTCTCGCGCAGCGCGGCCCAGGCGCGGTGGCGCTCGCTGACGTCGCACAGGACCGTGACGCTGTGGATCGAGCCGTCGGACGCGCGGAAGCGCGCGGCCGACACCGCCTCGAGGTGCACCCAGCGGCCGTCGGCGTGGCGCGCGCGCAGCGTCGGACGGTCGGGCGCCGAGCCGTCGCCCATCGCGCGCGACACGTCGACGAGACGCGCGAGGTCGTCGGGGTGGACGTGGTCGCCGACGTAGAGACCGAGGAACTGGTCGGGCCGGTAGCCGAGCACGCCTGCGACGTTCGGGCTCACGTAGAGGACGCGCGCGTCCTGGTCGATCTCGATCAGGATCGCGCCGGCCTGTGCGAGCGCCCACTGGAGGCGCTCGTCGCGAGCCGCCGGCAAGAGCCAGGTCGACTCCGGCCGCAGCGGGCCCGCCCGGTCGGCCGGGAGGCGCTCGCGCAGCTCGACGAGCTGATCGAGGATCTGCGAGATCGTCGGACTGCGCACGAGTCTCCCCTCGGGGGAACCGGGGCCGGAGCGGCCATCCTAGGAGGGCGCCCCGAGCGCGGTCAATCGCGATCGGGGCGGGGCCTTCTCTCGCCCGGCGCGCTGCGCGAGACTTGGTCGCCCCGACCCCCCGGCGGGTCGCCCCGCCCATGCACGCGCTCGAATCCAGCTCCCCGCTCCCGTCGCCCGCGTGGGGCCGCCGCCGGACGGCGTGGGCGTGCGCGGCGGCGTTCGCGCTCGGCGCGGCGCTGTACGCGCGCGCGCTCGGCTACCCCTTCCTCAACTGGGACGACCCGGTCTACGTCGTCGGCAACGAGTGGATCCGCGGCTTCGCGGGCCCGCAGCTGCGCGCGATCTTCACGAACGGCATCCAGGGCGGCTGGCTGCCGGTGCACCTGCTCTCGTACTCGTTCGACCACGCGCTCTGGGGCCTCGACCCGCGCGGCTACCACCTGCACTCGCTGCTGCTCAACGCGGCGAACGGCGCGCTCGCGCTGTGGGTGCTGCTTCGGCTCTCGCAGCGGCCGGCCGCGGCGCTGCTCGCGGCGCTCTTCTTCGTCGTGCACCCGACCCACGTGTCGTCGGCCGTGTGGGTGTCCGCGCGCAAGGAGCTCCTGTTCACCTTCTTCCTGCTGCTGTCGACGGCGGCCTACCTGCGCGCGCGCCGCGGCGGCGGGCTCGAGCGGCGCGCGTACGCGGCGTCGCTCGCGCTCTTCGCGCTCGGCGCGCTCTCGAAGGCGACGATCAGCCTCTATCCGCTCTTCTTCGTGCTCGTCGACCTCGCGGTCGACGCG
>CAZQYK010000524.1:0-13527 GCA_964597285.1 uncultured Spirochaetales bacterium | reverse complement strand
GGGTCGCGGGGACGCGACACCGCGGATGCTCGGCGAACGCCGAGCATCCAGCGAACAGTGACCTCGATGTTCGCGAAACTCCGGAGTCCGCACCGCGGATTCCTTCACGGCCTCTGAGCGCTCCGGGCCGGATCGAGCCGGACCCGCCGTCGGGCGACCCGCGCGACGCGGAGCACCTCGACGTCTGGGGCTTCGCCGACAGCGGTTTCCGCCTCGAGCCCGACGGCGCGCTGACCTTCTCGGGAGCGCGCTACGCGATCTCCGGCCAGCGCGTCGACGGCTTCCTGCCGTGGGCCCGCGAGATCATCGACGCGCCGCTCGCGCCCGGCGACCGCCACGCGTCGGGCTACCCCACCGCGCTGCCCGAGCGCGTCGCGAACGCCGCCTTCGAGGCCGCGCTCGCCGGCGCGCTGCGCGACGACCAGGTCTCCGCCGACCCGCGCCGCCGGCTGCGCCACGGCCACGGCCACACGCAGGAGGAGATGTGGGCGATCAAGTGGGGCCGGCTCGAGCGCGTGCCCGATCTCGTCGTCCAGCCCGAGAGCGAGGACGAGGTCCGGGCGATCGTCGACCTCGCGGCGCGACACCGCGTGTGCCTGATCCCGTACGGCGGCGGCACGAACGTGTCGCTCGCGCTCGCGTGCCCGGAGGGCGAGCGGCGCAGCATCGTGTCGGTCGACCTGCGGCGGATGAAGCGCGTGCGCTGGATCGACCCGGCCAACCGCACCGCCTGCATCGAGGCCGGCACGAACGGGCGCGAGATCGGCGAGGTGCTCGCGCGCCACGGCTTCACGCTCGGCCACGAGCCCGACAGCTACGAGTTCTCGACGCTCGGCGGCTGGATCGCGACGAACGCGTCGGGGATGAAGAAGAACCGCTACGGGAACATCGAGGACCTCGTGCTCGGCATCACCGCGGTCACCGCGTCCGGCACGCTCGCGCGCGACGCAGCGCCCCCGCGCGAGTCGGTGGGCCCCGACCCGGCGCGCTGGCTGATCGGCTCGGAGGGGCGGCTCGGGATCGTCACGAGCGCGGTGGTGAAGATCTTCCCGCTTCCCGAGGTGCAAGAGCACGGCTCGGTGATCTTCCGCGACTTCGCGGCCGGCTTCGCGTTCCTGCGCGACGTGCAGGCCGCCGGCGTGGCGCCGGCGTCGATCCGGCTGATGGACAACCTGCAGTTCCAGTTCGGGCAGGCGCTCAAGCCCGCGAAGCGCGGCGCCGCGGCGTGGAAGAGCGCGCTCGAGAAGTGGGTCGTGACGCGTGCGCTCGGCTTCGAGGTCGACCGCATGGTCGCGTGCACGCTGCTCTTCGAGGGCGCTGCCGCCGAGGTCGCCGCGCAGCGCAGGGCGGTGTACGCGCTCGCGAAGCGCCGCGGCGGCATGCGCGGCGGCGCCGAGAACGGCCGGCGCGGCTACGCACTGACCTTCGCGATCGCGTACATCCGCGACTTCATGCTCGAGCACTGGGTGCTCGCAGAGTCCTTCGAGACGACGGTCGCGTGGAGCGACTGCGAGGCGCTGATCCAGAACGTGAAGCAGCGGCTGTGGCAGGAGCACGCGAAGCGCGACCTGCCCGGGCGGCCCTTCGTCAGCGCGCGCGTCACGCAGCTCTACCCGACCGGCGTCTGCGTCTACTTCTACTTCGCCTACTACCACCGCGGCGTCGAGCACGCGAGCGAGGTCTACGCCGAGATGGAGCGCGCCGCGCGGCAGGAGATCCTGCGCTCGGGCGGCACGCTGTCGCACCACCACGGCGTCGGCAAGCTGCGCCGGCGCTTCCTGCCGCAGGTCTTCTCCGAGCCCGCGCTCGCGTGGCGCGACGCGCTGAAGCGCGCCGTCGACCCCGACGACCTGTTCGGCTGCGCGAACGGAGCCCCCGGCCAGCCCGGAGCACCAGGAGGAACGCCATGAGCCATGCCGCCAACGCACTCGCCCTGTGGAAGAAGCACCTCGGCGCCGAGGAGGGCGTCGGAGAGTGGTTCGCCGTCGACCAGGAGCGCATCAACGCGTTCGCCGACGCGACGCTCGACCACCAGTTCATCCACGTCGACCCGGAGAAGGCCGCGAAGCTCTCGCCGTACAAGGTGACGATCGCGCACGGCTTCCTGACGCTCTCGCTCGTGCCCCATCTCGGCGGCAAGATCCCGCCGGTCGAGCCGAAGGCCTACGAGGGACTCGTGATGGGCGTCAACTACGGCCTCGACAAGGTGCGCTTCCCGTCGCCGGTGAAGGTCGACTCGAAGGTCCGCGCGCGCCGCACGCTCGCCGAGGTCGAGCAGAAGGCCCCGAACACGCTCCAGCTCAAGCAGGTCGTCACGATCGAGATCGACGGTGAGGACAAGCCCGCCTGCGTCGCGGAGACGCTGACGCGGCTGGTGTACAAGGATTAGCCGAGCGGGTCGCCAGCTCGGGCGCCGCGGAGCCCGGGGGTGGTAGGCTGGGCGCGCAGATGCCCGACCCGACTCCGCTCGCCCGCCGCCTGGCGCTTGCCGGGGTGCGCCTGATCATCCCCGTCGCGCTCACGGCCCTCGCCGCGGGGCTCGGCTATGCCCTCGCGCTGCTGGAGATCCGACACACGGTCGGCGAGAGCCACCACGCGGACACCCTGGCCGACTTGCTGCGGGACGATGACCACCGCCGAGCGGTGGCGGAGGCCTATCACGATCCCGAGGCGGCACTGCGGGGCTTCGAGCAGATCGCCTGGCAGATCCCGTCGGTGATGACGCCCTTCGTCGGCGTCGCGCCCTGGCCTGGCGCACAGCCGGGCGCCCAGGTGAGCCGACACCAGTTCCGGGGCCCGCGCGAGCTGCGCTCGCCCAAGCTGCCGGGCGTCACGCGGATCTTCCTGACCGGCGGCTCGGTCGCGCTCGGCTCGGGCGCGCCCGACGACGCGCGTACGGTCGGTGGCTACCTGGAGCGCCTCCTCCAGGACGCATCGGGACCGGAGGGCGGCCGCCGCTACGAGGTGTTCACCTTCGCCGCGCCCTCCTGGTCGTCGACCCACGCGCGGATCGGCATCGTCAATCGTCTCTCGGAGCTCCAGCCCGATCTCGTGATCTCGCTCTCGGGGGTGAACGACGTCTTCTACGCGGAGTTCGGCCTGAACGTGCTCTGGGCCCGGTCGGTTCCGGAGCGCTTCTTCTTCGAGCTGGTCAACCAGAGCCTCGAGTCGGTCGGCCATCGCGCCATGGTCGACGTCCAGGACCGCCTCGACCGCCCCGTGCTCCCCCGGATCGTGGCCCAACGCATCGCGAAGAACGCGCGGGTGGCGAGCTACGCCCTCGGTCTTCGCGGCGTCCCGTACCTCTTCTTCTCCCAGCCGAGCATCGTGACGACGCGCAAGGCCCTCACGCCCTTCGAACGCTCCCTGCTGGAGTCGAAGACGGGCTTCTTCGATCTGGCCTACGTCAAGCGCTGCTACCGGGTGATGGAGGAGCAGCTCTCGGGGATCGCGGCTCCCAACTTTCACTACCGGAGCCTGGCCGGCCTCTTCGACGACGTCGAGTCGCAGGTCTTCGTGGACAGCTATCACCTGGGAGACCGGGGCTACGAGCTCATCGCGCGGGCGATGCTCGAAACGGTCCGAGAGCATCTGTAGGACCTCCCCTTTCCCGTGACCGCGATCCTCGGCATCTCCGGTTTCTACCACGATTCGGCGGCCGCTCTGGTCGTCGACGGCGAGATCGTGGCCGCGGCCCAGGAAGAGCGCTTCACGCGCCGCAAGCACGACGATCGCTTCCCGCGTCACGCCGTCGCGTATTGTCTCCGGGAGGCCGGCATCACCGAGGCCGACCTCGACTACGTGGCCTTCTACGAGAAGCCCCTCGCCAAGTTCGACCGGCTGCTGCAGACCTATCTCGCATTCGCGCCGGCGGGCTTCGCCTCCTTCCGCAAGGCGCTGCCGGTCTGGCTCGAGAAGAAACTTCGGCTGCCAAGGGAGCTCGATCGCGGCCTCTCGGGCCGCTACTCGGGGCCCTACGTCTTCGGCGATCACCACGAGTCTCACGCGGCCTCGGCTTTCTTCCCGTCGCCCTACGACGAGGCCGCGATCCTCACCCTCGACGGCGTCGGGGAGTGGTCCACCGGCACCTTCGGCAGCGGACGCGACAACCGGATCGAGCTCACCCGGGAGATGCGCTTTCCGCATTCCCTCGGCCTGCTCTACAGCGCCTTCACCTACTTCCTCGGCTTCAAGGTCGACAGCGCCGAGTACAAGGTGATGGGCCTCGCTCCCTTCGGCGAGCCCCGCTTCGCTCCGCTGATCCTGGAGCACCTGCTCGACCTCAAGCCGGACGGCTCCTTCCGCATGGACATGCGCTACTTCAACTACTGCCAGGGTCTCACCATGACGAACGCGCGCTTCGACGCGCTCTTCGGCGGCCCTCCGCGCAGTCCGGAGTCGGAGCTCGGCCAGCGGGAAATGGATCTCGCGGCATCGCTCCAGCAGGTCACCGAAGAGGTCATGTTGCGCTCGGCTCGCCACGTGCACCGGGAGACCGGGTTGCGGAAGCTTGCGCTCGCGGGCGGTGTGGCCCTCAACTGCGCGGGAGCCGGACGCCTGCTGCGTGAAGGGCCCTTCGACGACGTGTGGGTCCAGCCCGCGTCCGGCGACGCCGGCGGGGCGCTCGGCGTGGCGCTCCTGACCTGGCACCAGCTACTCCGGAAGCCGCGCGCGCCGCAGGGACGCGACCTCCAGCGCGGCTCACTGCTGGGACCCGGCTTCGACGAGGCCGCCATTCGCGACTTCCTCGACGGCGTCGGCGCTCGCTACGTCGCCTGCGAGGACGACGCCACGCTCTGCGACCGGGTGGCGGAGCGACTGGAGCGCGGCGAGGTGCTGGGCTGTTTCCAGGGACGCATGGAGTTCGGGCCGCGCGCCCTCGGCAGCCGCTCGATCCTGGCCGACCCCCGAACGCCCCACATGCAGTCGCTCGTGAACCGCAAGATCAAGTACCGGGAGGGCTTCCGGCCCTTCGCGCCCTCGGTCCTGGCCTCCGAGAGCGCGGCCTGGTTCGACTCCGATCGCGACACGCCCTACATGACGCTGATCGTTCCCGTCGCCGCGGCCCGGCGACTGCCGGCGGCCGATGCGCGGGGCTTCGAGCGGCTCGGCGTCGCCCACTCGACGATCCCGGCGGTGACGCACGTCGACGGCTCCGCGCGCGTCCAGAGCGTGGATCCCGAGCGGAACCCCCTCTACCACGCCCTGCTGCGACGCTTCGGGGAGCGGACGGGCTGTCCGGTCCTGGTCAACACCTCCTTCAACGTTCGGGGCGAGCCGATCGTGT
The DNA here is from genome assembly GCA_964597285.1 of uncultured Spirochaetales bacterium. Lineage (GTDB taxonomy): Bacteria > Myxococcota_A > UBA9160 > UBA9160 > SMWR01 > JAHEJV01. The sequence goes on along the minus strand of CAZQYK010000524.1, from coordinate 8,240 downwards.
GCACGCCGGAGGACGCCTACGGCTGCTTCCTGCGCACCGAGCTCGACGCGCTCGTGATCGGCCGCTGCGTGCTCGACCGGCGCGGCCAGCGCGCCGTCGAACTCGGCTGCGCCGAGCGTCTCGCCGGGGACTGGCGCGACCTCACCACACCGGTCGAGGGAGGCTATGACCTCGCCGACTGACGCACCCGCGGTCGAGGCGCCCTGGAGCGTGGACTGGGTGGAGCGCTTCGTGCGCTGTCCGGACTGCCACGGGGATGACCTGGGCCGCGACGCTTCTGCGATCACCTGTCGCGGCTGCGGGTGGCGGCTGCCCATCGATTCGCTCGGGATCCTCGGGGAGCTGCCGCCGGGAGGTCCGGCGCCGCGGGTGGTGGAGGGCGCTCCCAGCGACCGTTTCGCCGCGATCACCGCTCGCGTCCGGCGCTTCTACGAGGAACACCCCTTCCCGAACTACGACGGCTTCGAATCGGTCGGCGACCTGTTGGGCCGGGCCTCGCGCAGCGTGTACGCGGCGGCGCTCGACCGTCAGATCCCCGTCGGCGCCAGCGTGCTGGAGGTGGGCTGCGGAACCGGTCAGCTCGGTGCCTTCCTCTCCATCGGAGGCCGGGCGGTCGTGGGGGCGGACATGGCGCGCGCCTCGCTGGCTCTGGCCGCTCGCTTCCGCGCGCGCCACGGCCTGCGCAACCTGAACCTCCTCCACGCCAGTCTCTTCGATCTGCCGCTGCGACCGGGGTGCTTCGATCTGGTCCTGTGCAAGGGCGTGCTCCACCACACACCGGATCCGCGCCGCGGCTTCTCGGAGATCTGTCGGCTGGTCCGCCCCGGCGGCTACATCGTGCTCGGCCTCTACAACCGGATCGGTCGGCTTCCCACGAGCTGGCGGCGGCTCGCCTTCCGCCTGCGGCTGCGAGGGACGCGAAGCGGCGACCTGGTGATGCGCGAGATCGCCCGCTCCGACGCCAAGCGGCTCTCCTGGTTCCTCGATCAGTACGCCAATCCCCACGAGTCGCGCCACACGGTGGACGAGGTGCTGCGCTGGTTCGCCGAGGAGGGCGTCTGCTTCACGAACGCGGTGCCGAGCCTGCGGCTCTTCGAGCCCTTCGATCCCGGCCAGCCCCTCTTCGCGCCGCGCTCGCCGGGCGGACGGCTCGAGCACTGGCTGGTGCAGCTCTCGTGGATCGCCACGATCTCGCGAGAAGGTGCCCTCTTCGACCTCATCGGGCGCAAGGGGGAGGCCGCGTGACGCCGCTGCGCTGGAACCCGTCGGGGCGCGAGCTGCGCCAGTTCTCCGCGCTCTGCGTGCTGGTCTTCGGCGGGCTCGCCGGACTGCTGGCTGCGCGCGGAGCCGCGTTGCAGGCGATCGCGCCGCTGCTGGCGTTGGCCGTCGCCCCGGGGCTGCTCGGCCTGGTGCGGCCAGCGGTGGTGCGGATTCCCTATCTCCTGCTCCTCGCCGCCGTTCGGCCGCTCGCGGCGCTGCTCTCGCTGGCGATCCTCGGGATCCTCTACTTCGGTATATTGACTCCGACCGGCTGGGCGATCCGACTCCGTCGTCGTGACCCCCTCCGGCTCCGCCACGCGCACGTGGATTCGGTCGATTCGTACTGGGAGCCGAAGAGGTCCGCGACCCCCGAGAGCTATCTGCGCCAGTCGTGACCGAGCGATGAGCGAGCCGCACGACCCGGATCGAAGGGACTTCGAAGAAGCCGCGCAGGGCGGTCGGCGCTCCTTCGGGAGCGAGATGCTCTACTACGTGCGGGGCTACAAGCGCTGGTCCCTGGTCCCGCTGCTGCTCGCCCTTGCGCTGCTGGGCGCCTTCATCTCGCTCGGCGGCTCCGGCGTCGCGCCGTTCATCTACGCGCTCTTCTGAATCCACGCGACCCCCCGGCGCCGACAGCTTCGCCACCGCGCTGGAGTGGGCCGAAGCGAGCTGCTCTTCGCGCATGGGGCCGGCGAGATCGCGTCGCGGGTCGATCTGGCCGGTGGTTGAGTGCGTCAGGCCAGCTTCGACAGCGTCTCGTTCGCGAAGCGCTCGAGGTTCTCGACGGGGTTGCCGGGGCCGAGGGCGGGGAGGGGGATCAGCAGGCGCGCGACGCCGAGGTCGGCGAAGCGCTTGACGGCGTCGGGGCCGGCCATCGGCGGGATCCACATGCTCGTGATCTCGACCTCCTTCGGGTCGCGGCCTGCAGCGGCGCACGCGTCGGCGAGCTTCGCGAGCAGCGGCTCGAGCGCGTCGGGCGCGCCGGTCGGCGCGAACCAGCCGTCGCCGAAGCGCGCGACGCGCTCGAAGGCACGGCCCTTGCTGCCGCCGATCACGATCGGGAGATTCCTCGGTACCGGGTGGCTCTTCCAGCCGCTCCAGCGCAGGAACTCGCTCTCGTGCTCGACGACCTCGCCGGACCAGACCTTGCGGATCGCGGCGAGGTAGTCGTCGAAGCGCGCGCCTCGGCGCTCGAAGGGGACGCCGATCGCATCGAACTCCTCGCGCAGCCAGCCGATGCCGACGCCGAGCAGGAAGCGGCCGCCGGACACGAAGTCGAGGCTCGCCGCCTGCTTCGCGAGGTAGACCGGATTCGCCTGCGGCAGGATGTTGACGCCGGTGCCGAGCCGCAGCCGCTTCGTCGCGACCGCGACCGCGGCGAGCGCGACGAAGGGGTCGACGAAGTTCGTCTCGGGCGTCACGCCCATCTTGCCGTCGGCGCTGTACGGGTAGCGCGACGCGTAGTCGACCGGGACGATCGCGTGCTCGAAGGTCCACACCGACTCGAGGCCGACCTCCTCGGCCTTGCGGGCGAGCGCGAGCATCGCGTCGCCTCCGGGGACGCCGACGTTGACGGGCACGAGTCCGAACTGCATGGAGCCCTCCGGGTGATCTGCGCCCGGCCACTCTAGGACGCCGCTCGACCCTGTTCCACCGCACTTCGACGCCTTCCGGCTCAGCTCGACGCTCCGGCAGGCCGATGATCCGGGGGAGCCGACTCGGAAGACTCCCCCCAGCATGCTCGACCTCACCCGATCCGTCGTCGCCCTCTGGACGGCCGCCCTGCTGCTCGGCGCGGCGCCGGGCGCCGCGAGCGGAGCTGGCGCCCCGGAGCCCGCCTTCCGCGAGGGCGACGTCGTCGGCCACGGCGAGATCGAGAAGCTGCGCCCGTTCCTGCCCGAGCCGTTCTGGGAGCACCGCGCGCTCTTCTTCTTCGAGGGCATGCGGCTCGAGATCGGCCCGTCCCAGGTCGACTACTCGGCGCCCGAGCTCTGGGAGCGCGCGACCGCGCGCCACGCCGGAGAGGCGCGCATCGGGCCCGACGGCAGCCTCGAGAGCTACACCACCGGGCGTCCGTTCCCGGGCGCGATCGACTGCGACGGCGACCCCGACGCCGGCGTCAAGCACATGTGGAACTTCCACTACCAGTGGGACGGTGCCGGCGGCGACGCGCGCTTCCTGTACTCGTACTACGACCGCGGCGAGCGGCTGCCCCTCTACTACGAGGGCCGCGCGCGCTACGTGAAGCTCGCGCAGCGCCCCGAGCCCGCCTACGCGAAGACCGGCGGCGACGTGTTCCGCGGCGACGACCGCAAGAACGCCGGCGGCCCGGCCGTCGAGAAGCCCTTCGACGCGCGCGGCATCGAGCTCCTGACCTACCGCTACAAGTCGTCGGACCGCCCGCGCAGCGAGGCGCGCAACGACGACACCTGGGTCTACCTTCCGAGCACGCGCCGCGTGCGCCGCATCTCGACCGCGCAGCGCACCGACGCGGTGTCCGGCACCGACTTCACGCTCGACGACCTGTTCAGCTTCAACGGCGTCGTCCCGCAGTACGAGTGGGCCTGCCTCGGCGAGCGGCGGATCCTCGGGCCGATGAACACGCGCGTGCTCGCGTACCCGTACGCGACCGACCACGACTTCGGCCCGACGGGCCTGTCGTACGCGAACGACCGCTGGGAGCTGCGCGACGCGGTCGTGATCCGGATGACGCCGAAGAACGCCGACCACCCCTACGCGTACAAGGACCTCTACCTCGACGCGCAGACCTACACCGCGATGTACTCGTTCGCGTACGACCGCAACGGCGCGCTGTGGAAGATCATCACGCACAACAAGCGCTGGAGCGAGGATCACTCGCTGACGGGGCCCTACTACGAGAGCTGGGACGCGGTGCCGGCGCCGCGCGACCTGCACGTCGTCGGCGACGCGATCGCGAACGTCCAGACCGGCACCGGCAACCGCATCGACTTCTGGGACCGCGCCGGCACCCCGATGCGCAGCCGCGGCCAGATCCGCCGCTTCATCGACGTCGGGCGGCTGTCGCGCGGCCGTTAGCGCGTCCTGCAGCCCGTCGACTAACGGACGACGACCCGCACCGGGCGGTGGAACTCGCCGACCGCATCGCCCTCGGGCCGGCGCCGCCACGGGTGCAGGCCGCCGCGCTCCTCGATCCACGACACCAGCGCGTGCCAGCTCTCGTCGGCGACGGCGACGCAGCCGAGCGACGTCGGCTTGCCGAGCTCGAGCGGCTCGGCGCCGGCGTGGATCTGGATCGCGCCGTGCTCGAGCGGCATCTTGCCGGCGCCAAGCGGGCCGTCGCTCGACGGCGGCAGCGGGCGCGCGCCCAGCGAGCGCGCGTGCGGGCCGGGCGTCCAGCGCGGGTTCAGCACGACGCGCCGCGGGCTGAACTCGCCGCGCGGCGTCGGGTGGCTCGGCGAGCCGACCGCGACGCGCAGCGTCGGGCCCGCCGCGGCGTCGCCGAGGTCGCGCGCCGCGAGGCGGAACGCGGCGAGGTCGACCTCGAGCAGCAGGCCCGGATCGGGGCCGCCGCCGAGCGTCGCGAGCGACGCCAGGACGAGCACGGGCAGCAGGCTGCGGCGGGGGGTGCGCACCGGCGAGGCCTTCGACGCGCATCTTGCGCAGCGAAGCCCCGGCGCTGCAAGCGAAATCTGCGGACCCGACCGCCGGGGCCGTCCGCCCACTCAGCCGGCCTTCGGCACCGACACCAGCGCGCCGACGTCGTCGACGAGGCGGCGGATCTCGGCGTCGAAGGGCTCGAAGGTCACCGCGAAGCCGCCGTCGTCCGTGTGGCGGCTGACGACGCCGGACAGCTCGAACGGGCTCACCGGCTGCATGAAGACGTAGAGGCGCACGCGCGCGCCGACCGGCGGCTGGATCGAGCTCTCGTCGAGCCGCGCCCCGCCGTACGAGATCTCGGCGAGCACGCCGGCGCCCTCGCGCTCCCCGGCCGAGACGAGCACGTCGAAGCGCGAGCGGAAGCGCGGGGTCCGGCGCCGGTCGCCCGCCATGCTAGGCCTCGCGGCCGCCCTGCGAGTGGCAGTCCGCGCGGCGCATGAAGCGCACCGCGCCCTGGATCCGGCACGAGACCGGCGCGTTCGGATCGTCCGGCGCGGCCTCGGGCACGCGGCCGAGGCTGCGCGCCTCGGACCACCACGCGGCGCCCGCCGGCTTGGCCGGCGCACCGCCGTCCGTCGCGGCCTTCGCCGCTTCCTCGGCCTTCGCGGCCGCGCGCGGCGAGTTCTGCTCCATGAGCTTCTCGCCCGCCTCGAGCTCCTCGAACACGAAGCAGCCGCACAACACGAACGAGGCGGCGAGCATCGGCAGCAGGCGCAGCATGCCCGCCTCATCGGCCGTCCGGCCGAGCGGCGTGAGGCCAGCGGCGGCGCGCCGATGCGCATCCGTTGCCGGCCGTCTGCGCTTCGGCTGCTAGTCGCCGACGCTGAGGGGCTGGTGCAGCGACAGGACGTGGCCCTCGTCCGGGCCGCTCTCGCCCTCGAGCACGCGCCGGTAGACCCGCTCGACGTCGCTGCGGCCGCCGCGCTCGACCCGCACCGCGCGCCGCGCGAGCGCGGTGAAGGCCGCGAAGGCCTCGCCGAGCCGCTGCTGGAGCCCGGCCGCGCCCCAGTCGGCCGTGCGCTTCTCGACCCGCGACGGCGCGAAGAAGAAGGTGCGCGGAGGGCCGGGCAGGTCGGCCTCGCCCTTGCGCTGCTCCCAGTGCGTGCTGCCGACGATCATGCTGTGCGCGAGCCCGGCGCCGAGGTGGCGGTGCGCGGCGGCCTGCACCGCGCCGTTGCCGGCCATGTCGACGAACACGGTCGGGACCGCCGGGTCGAGCGCGTCGAGGTCGTCGTAGCGCAGCACCCGCGCATAGCAGCCGAGGCCCTCGACGAAGGCGACGTTCCCCGGCGACGTCAGCCCGACCACCTCGACGCCGTCGCGCCGCGCGAGCTGGAACGCCGTGGCGAACGCGGTCTTGCTCGACGCGCTCGCGAGCACGACGCGCCGCGCGCCGAAGAAGGCGCTCTCGGCGAGGAAGTCGTCGATCAGGAAGGCGGTGCCGAAGAGCGGCTGGAAGAGCATCTGCAGCGGCTCGCGCTCGGGCGCGTGGGAGGGGTCGGCGGCGACGTCGGCGTAGCGGTTGTAGATCGCCGCCCGCTCGGCGCGGTGCGGCGCGCCGTCGCGGAAGCCGCCGAGGCCGGTCGCCTGCGGGCGCACGACGAGGTGGGTCGACATCGGGTAGTAGCCGTAGACGCGCGCGCCCTCGCGCACGCCGGCGCAGCGCGACGCGGCGACGTCGGCGAAGCCCCAGACGGGAATGCGCCCCCAGCCCTCGGGCGCCGGGAAGAAGCTCCAGTACGAGAGCAGGTCGCCGGCCACCGCGTAGGTGACGTTGTTCGCGGTGAAGGCGAAGTGGTCGACGCGCAGCAGCGCCTCGCCGTCGGCGAGGTCGGCGGCGCGCGGCGCGTCGCTTCCGTCGAGGCGCACGGTGCGCAGGTCGTCGCGGCGGACGAGGAAGTCGGCGGCGTCGGACATCGGGGGCCTCCGGGGCGCGCGCTCAGCCGGCGCGCACGACGAGATAGTCCTCGCGCGGGAAGTGGACGACGACCTCGCCGCAGCGCGGGCCGCTGCGCCGGATCGCGATCTCGTCGGGCGGCGACGCGACCAGCTCGCCCGGGACGTTCCCGGAGCCGACCTCCTCGGGCACGACGAGCACGCGGTCGCCGAGCGCGAGGCCGTCGGGCAGCGGCGCGCTGTCGCCGGTCCACGGCTCGGGCGCCGCGTCGCGGGCGACCGCGATCGCCTCGTCCGACGCGATCTCGCTGCGCGCGCCGTGGCCGATCGCGGCGACGCGGGCGAGCCACTTGCCGAGCTGCGGCCGGCTCGTGAGCTCGGGGGCCGTCAGCGGGTGGAACTCGAGGAACTTCGTGGTGTGATAGGCGGCGAGGTCGGCGAGGCTCGGCGCCGGCCCGAGCAGGAACGCGCGGCCGTCGGAGAGCTGTCGCTCGAGGCGCTCGAGGTTCTGGGCGAGCTGGAGGCGCTTGGCCGGGACGATCGCGCGGATGCGCTCGAGGTCGAGGGCCGGCGCCATCTGCTTGCGGTCCTCGATGAAGGCCTCGTCGAAGACGCCGCCGGCGCCGAGGAAGATGAACACGGCCATCATGAAGCCGGTCTCGGCGCCACGCGCGGCGCCCCAGACGGTCGCGGGGTCGCCGTCGGGGAAGAAGCTCGGCGCGGGGTGCAGGCGCTCGAGCACCTGCGCGCACGCCTTCGAGTCGCAGTAGACGTCGGCGCCGATCTGGAGCGAGGGCGTGCGCCGGTAGCCGCCGGTGAGCTCGGTGTAGTCGGGCTTCGGCATCACGACGGGAATGCGCACCGAGCGCCACGCCAGGCCCTTGAGCCCGAACATCAGGCGCACCTTCTCGGAGTAGGGCGAGAGGTCGTAGTGGTGGAGGATCAGGTCGGGCATGGCGGAGCGATAGCGCGTGCGCGCCGCCGGCGCCCGCCGGCGGCGAGCGGGATCCGGCCGTCGAGACCGGCGGATCGCCGTCGACGCGGCCTATGCTCGCCGCGTGCGGGGCACGCTGCCCGATCTCGCGTTCGCCGACGCGCGCGTCGAGGCCGCGGTGCGCGCGCTCGTCGACGACCTCGGCGCCGCCGGAGGCCGCGCGCTGCTCGTCGGCGGCTGCGTGCGCGACGCGGCGCTCGGCCTCGTGCTCGACGAGGTGGACCTCGAGGTCTTCGGCCTCGCACCCGACGCGCTGCGCGAGCGCGTCGCGCGGCGCTTCGCGTCGCGCGTCGTCGGGCGCGACTTCCCGGTGCTCGTGCTCGACGGGCTGCCGGTCGACGTGTCCGTGCCGCGCCGGGAGCGCGGCGCCGGCCCCGCGGCCGCCGTCGCGCGCCGGGCGGCGGCGGGGCGGCCGGGCGCCGCCCGGCGCGCCCCGCGCGCCAAAACGAAG